>JAXDLD010000054.1:0-3593 GCA_034666805.1 Acidobacteriota bacterium | reverse complement strand
GGCCCTTTTTCTTTGGGGTTCTTACCCCGAGCCCTTGGCGTAGGCGGCGGCGTGGGTGAAGAGTGCCGGCAGGTCGGCGCCCGCGGGAAGGGCCCCCGAGATCCGGTTCATGACGTGCGAGCCGAGGGCCCGGTAACTCTCGAACTCGGCCTCGCTGTAGAGCTGGTTTCCCGTCGACTCGTGCGGGAAGGTGGGATGGAGCTTGGCGTAGTGGAAGACGTCGGCCGGCTCGGTGCCATTGAGCGCCGGCTTGAGATAGATCAGCCAGCCGTCGATCTCCTCCCGCCGCTCTTCCTCCTCGTCCGGAGCGTCGACGCACGAGTAGCGGATGCGGGCCACGGCGCAGTATGGGAAGTCGGGCTTGCCCGTGACCAGGTCGTAGCTCTTGCCCGGGAGGTCGACCGGGGCATGCATGGGCAGACGGTCGAAATCGATCGGGACTCCCAAGTCGACGCGGATCTTGCCGAGCGCGTTACCCAGGTCCTCGAAATCGTAGGCGCCGTCCGCCCCGCCGTCGGAGACCACGATGTAGCGGCAGCGGCGGAGCACCATCTCGTAGAGGCCGAGGTTCTCGAAATGGCCGCCGTCCGAGAGGTAGACGTAGGGGTGCTCGTCGTCGGTCAACCCGAAAGCCTCGGCCACGAGAGGCCGCGGAGCGAACCGCGGCCCCGACTTGGCGTAGGTTTTCTCGCCCGCCGGCCCCGGGTTGCCCATCCACCAGCCCAGCCGGACGTTGAAGAGCGCCAGGAGGAAGGTGACGACCGGCGAGGAGTGATAGCCCATGTTGGGGCTGGCCGCCGCCCCCGAGATGGCGAGCGCTGTGCCGAGCGAGACCGCTTTCTTGCCGTCCTCGTGCAGGCCATAGTGCTCCGACCGGCGGTAGCCGGTGCAGTAGCTGCCGCTGTGCAGGGCCGAGAAGGTGAAGGACTCGGCCTTGCGGTCCTGCCACGCCAGGTTCTTGCCGGCCACCAGGTTGAGGGCGGCGTTGATCAGATGGAAAGGCCGCCGGTTCGCGCGCAGCTCCCGCATCTCCAGGTTGTCGGCTTCGTCGAAGCCGGTGAACGGGTTGGGGCGCCGCTCGTCGTAGTTGCGGGAGGCCCCGAGGTAGGCGCGGATCAGCCGGTCCCGGTAGGCGGCATGGAGAGAGAAGCGGTTGATGTCGATGTAGAAGCCCATGAAGAGCCCGACGGCGATCAGGGTGAGGGTCAGGAGGAGGACCGCCATTCCGGGAGCGTAGAAGAGAGTGGTCAGGTGTTCGTAGGGATCGTCGGGGTTGTAGACGTCGAGCGGCCACTCGAAACCGGGCCTTAGGAACGCGGTAAAGATTCGGATCAGGAAGGTGGTGCCGAACGCCAGGCCGACCACGATGGTCAAGGCGAAAAGCGGCGCCGCCAGGGCCAGGGCGGCGTTGGCCAAACGGGTCGGGATCGACGGCGGCTCGCCCCTCTTCTTCTCGCTCGCGCCGGTCTCCGCGCTGTGGCCGAGGAAGAGAGTCACCAGGCCGGAGATCCCGCCAGCGATGCCCAACAGCCAGGCACCCACGGCATGCCAGGCGACGGGCCCATAGATCACGATCAGTCCGACGGCGCTCCGCAGGACGATGAAGATGAGGATCCAGGCGCCGCCGCGGGCGAGCCACTCGCGGTCCTCGTCGCCGGTGTACTTGCTGGCCAGGCCGACGAAGAGGGTGGCGGCGAGGAGGAACAGGAAGAGGAGCAGGGGAGCCGAGACGCAGACGTAGCGCTCCGCCTCCTGCCAGGTCCGGACCAGGGGGAAGAGCCTGGAGGCGGCGAGCCAGGCGGCGAAGCCGCCGATCCCGCCGGTCACGACAACCCCCAAGACCTCCCGCCAGGGCGCGCGCACGAAGAGCCGCGCCACAACGTAGGCGCCGCCGTGGAGCGCCACGCCGAAGAGGACGAACGCCCACACGGGCGAGAGCCGCAGGCCGAGGACGTCAAAGGACAGTCGGTCGAGGGGGATAGGAACCCAGGCCCAGTAGAGAGAGACCGCGATCGCCATGAGCGCGAGCGGCAGCAGGCAGAGGGTCAGGAACCACCCCTGGCTGCGCCATCGCTCCGGGAAGCGCAAGAGCGCCGGCCGGGCGGCCAGGCTGGGACGATTGATACTGATATAGGCGATGGCGACGATGCCATTGACGAACCCGAGCCAGAACACCGCCGGCGGCACCCAAGTCCACAGGTGCTGTTGGCGGACGAGGTAGACGCTGATCCTGGGGATCATGAGAAAAGCGGCCAGGAGGGGCAGGAGGACGAGCCAGTTGAGGAACAGGTTGCGGAAGAAGATCGCGACGAGCGTCCAGGTGTCGGCCGAGAGCAGGCCCCAGCGCGGGCTCATGTAGCGGCTGTAGCTGCGCAGGTGGGAGACCGGCTGCGGCTCGGGGCTCAAGGGGAAGCGGGGCGGGCGGCGGAGCTGCTCCTCGACCGCCTCGACGCCGCGCGGCTCGCGCTCGATCCAGGCGGAGAGCCAGCTGCCGAGATAGCCGCCGCCCGACACCGTCGAGAGATAGTCGAACTTCCCGAGCAGGCCGAGGTGCGCTAGGCCCTGGAGAACCCCCAGACCGAAGGTGGCGCTCCTGATGCCGCCGCCCGAGAAGCAGAGGGCGGCGCGCTCGATCCTCTTGCCGGGCTCGGCCTTCAGCCTCTCGGCGTGGAATTGGGAGTAGAACTCGCGGACGAGCCGGTAGTCGACGGCCTTGCGGCGCTCTTGGGCGGCCTCGGGCGTCGAGGGCTCGCCAGCCGGATGCTCGCCGTCGTACTCCCTTTCGTACTCCCTTCGCTTCCCCTCGATGTCGGCTGGGGAGAGGGGAAAGTCGGGATACTGATGGTTGAGCTCCTCGACCAGGACCTGATAGAGGGGGATCGCGCCTCGGGACTCCGCCTGCTCGGGCATGGTGCCTCCCTAGGGTCGGTGTGGGATGGCTCGTCTCTTTCTGAAAGGCTCGTCTTCAGTATAAGACGTTAACCCATCTCTTGTAGAGACGGACACCGACCCTTCTTTCCTCAATCGTGCTTGAGCACTACCACCGGGTCGACCCGGGTGGCGCGGCGGGCCGGCAGGTACCCGGCGACGAGGGCGGCGGCGGCGAGGAGGAGGGCGACCGCGGCGTAGGTCGCGGGATCGTTCGGCGAGAGGCCGTAGAGCTGGCCGGCGAGCAGGCGGGTGAGCGCCAGCGCCCCGGCGATCCCCAGGACCATGCCCACTGCCGCCAACCCCAGCGCCTGCCCGAGAACGAGCCGGAAGACCTCCCCACGGCGGGCGCCGAGCGCCATGCGGACGCCGATCTCGTGGCCGCGCTGGGCGACCGAGTAGCTGATGACGCCGTAGACCCCGAGCGCCGCCAGGAGCAGGGCGAGAGCGCCAAAGGCACCCATGAGAAAGGCGCCGAAGCGGGAGCGCGCGGTCTGCAGGCCGGCCAGCTCCGCCATCGGGGTCACCGAGTAGAGGGGGGCGTCGCGATCGAGGAGGCTGAGCTCGCGCCTCAGGGTAGTGGCGAACGCCTCCGGTGCGGTCGCGGTGCGGACGAGGAGCCCGAGGTCCGACACCGGACGCTGGGCGAAGGGCAGGTAGAGGTC
>JAXDLD010000053.1:0-7996 GCA_034666805.1 Acidobacteriota bacterium | reverse complement strand
GCTCGGTCGGCACCCCGAGGGTCTTCAAGGCGTGCCAGAACTCGTAGGCCTGGGGGGCGGGGACCTCGGCGTCGCGCTCGCCCTGGAGGACGAGGGTGGGGGACTTGGTGCGGGTGATGAAGGTGATGGGGGAGCTGCGGGCATAGATGAGCGGGTCCGCGTACACCGAGGCGCCGAAGTAGGGGATCATCCACTGGTCGATGCGGTTCTGCCCGTAGTAGCTCTGCCAGTTGACGATGCCGGCCCCGGCGACGACGGCGCGGAAGCGGTCGGTCTGGGTGACCGCCCACATCGCCATGTAGCCGCCGTAGCTCCAGCCGTAGAGCGCCACCTTGCCCGGATCGACCGAGGCGCCCGAGTGGACGACGGCCTCCACCCCGGCGAGGATGTCCTTCAAGTCGCCATAGCCGAAGTCCTTGACGTTCCCCAGGGTGAAGGCCTCGCCCTGGCCGTAGCTGCCGCGGGGGTTGGGGAGGAAGACGTAGTAGCCCTGGCTGGCCAGCACTCCGGCGGTCGTCGGCCAGCCGGCGTGGTGGGCCGAGGCCGGTCCGCCGTGGACGACGACGGCGACCGGGTAGCGCCGGCCGGGCTCGGTCCGCGGCGGGGCGAGGAGCCACCCTTGTACATTGCCGGCGTCGGTTGTCCAGTGGAGGCTCCGGGCCTCGCCCCAGGCCGGGGTGAAGCGGGCGTTCGAGCGCGAGACCTGCTTCCAGGCGCCGATCGGCCCCGCCCAGACCTCCGGCGGATGGCCGAAGTCGTGGCGGATGGCGGCCGAGGTCCGGCCGTCGCGGCCGAGCGAGACGCCGAGGCTGCGGCTGTCCAAGGTCAGCGACTCCGGGCCGTGCCAGAGGACCGTGGGCTTGCCGCTGGGCAGATCGAGGGCGGTGAGCGCCGTGTCCTGATCGGCGAGCTCGACGACGAGGAGCCGGCTGGCGGAGGTCCAGCCGAGCCAGGCCGGGGAGGCGGCGCGGCCCGGGGTCAGGTTCTTCGCCTCACCGGCAGCGCCGGCGCTCGCGGGGGTGAGCGGCACGAGATAGACGTCGCCGCCGGTCGACCCTTCATCGCTCATGATGCCGCCGATCAAGGCGACCGAGCGGCCGTCGGGGGAGACCCGGGGGTTGGCGATCTGGGTCGTGATCGCGGGTTTCCAGATCGAGCGCAGGCTGCCGGCGCCTCCGGAACTGGCGGCGGAGAGGGTGTAGAGCTCGGCGACATACCAGTTGTCGTCCCCCGAGCCGTGGGCGGCGGTGAGGGCGAAGCTCCGTCCGTCCGGCGTCCAGTCGTATTCGTAGACATAGAGGTCGGCGGGAGAGAGGATGCGGACGTTCGCGTCGGAGCTATTGGTGATGTCGACGACGGCCAGGCGCTGCTCCTCGACGTGCTCGCCGACCACCCCGGCATCCCGGGCCGTGGCCTGGAGGGGGCCGGCCTGTCCCTTGCGTCCTTCTATATAGAGGAAGGCGACGGAGCGGCCGTCCGGCGAGAACTGCGGGCCGGAGAGGTGCCCATGAAGGCGGGTGACCTGCCGGGTGACGGGCCGGGGTCCTGCCGGTCCGAAGTCGGCGACGAAGAGCTGCTCCTCACCTCCCGCCGCATCGGAGACGAAGGCGAGCCGCCGGCCGTCGGGAGACCAGGCGATCTCGCTCTCGGCGATTTCGGGGCTCCCCGGCGTTTCCGGGCTCCCCGGGGCCGCCTGCACGGGGACCCGAGCGGTGACCTGGACGGGGGAGGAGAGGCCGGAGGCCGCGAGGCCGGCCACGAAGATGGCGCCCCGCTGGCTGGGCCGGCCGTCCTTGTCGCGGATCGCCTCGACCCAGGCCACCCGGCCGCCGTCGGGGGAGAGGGCCACGGCGCGGAAGGTCTCGAGGGCGGTGGCGGTGTCGATCACCTGCTCGATCGTCGGGGGTGCGGTCTGGGCGGCCGCCGGCAGCGCGGCTCCTACAACTGCCACAGCCAGGAGACATCCGGACATTGCTACGCGCAGGCTCGCCATGGTCTCTGTCTCTCCTTGAGAGGTTTTCGGTCCGGGGGGAGCTTACCCGAGATCGCCCGCCCGGGCTCCGCGAATACCAGCGCTTCCGCTGCTGCCGCCGATGGCTCGCCCAGAGCCGGCGATTCGCTCCATCCAGCGGATGGCTCGCTCCCTGTAGCGGGTGATCCGCTGCCTGCAGCCGATGACTCGCTCCCAGAGCGGGTGATCCGCTGCCTGGAGCGGATGACTCGATCTCGCCGTCCGTCAGAGAAGCTGCCAGGTGAGGGGTCTCGACCGTCGAGCCTTTCCTTGGGAACGCCAGCCTGAACGCGCCACCCGGTTTGACCGGCGGAGGTTGCCAGAATAGGCTTAGTCCGGCCAACTTAGTCTGGAGGTCGATATGGTCACCGTCAACATCCATGAAGCCAAGACCCAGCTCTCGAAGCTGGTCGATCAAGCCGCCAAGGGCGAAGCGTTCGTGATCGCCAAGGCCGGCAAGCCGCTGGTGAAGGTGACGGCGCTCGATGCTCCTCCGGAGCCGCAACGGCTGGGCTTTCTGGCCGGCGAGATCGCCGTACCCGAAGATTTCAACCGCATGGGCGAAGCCGAGATCGCGGCCCTGTTCGGGAGCGGAGCGTGAAGCTCCTGCTGAACACCCAGATCCTGCTCTAGGCGGCCGGCCCCGTCACTAGCCAGCACGCGGTGAGCATTGATGTCTTGCCCCCTTCGATCGCCTGCTGCTGGCCCAGGCTCTCAGCGAGGGTATCACCCTCCTCACCAGCGACGCGCCGCTGGCCCGGTGTCCCGGGCCCGTTCGCAAAGTGTAGACCCCCATGGCGCAGCCCCGGGGAGCAGGGCATGATGCAGGAGCTGCTGACGGGGAGGATTCGCCTGGTATGAAGGAAAGCCAGCAGGTCGAATGGAAGAGCTCCTGGCGGGACGACTATCTTAGGTGGATCTGCGGCTTCGCCAACGCGGAGGGTGGCAGGCTGGTCATCGGGCGCGATGATCGAGGTGCGGCCGTGGGCGTCAAAGACGCCAGGAAACTCATGGAGGAGATCCCCAACAAGGTGCGGGACATCCTCGGCATCATGGTGGACGTGAACCTGCGGAGAGTAGAAGGCAAGGATCTGGTTGAGATTCGGGTCGAGCCCTATCCCTACCCGGTGAGCTACAAAGGCGAGTACCACTACAGAAGCGGCAGCACCAAACAGGAGCTGAAGGGCGCCGCCCTGGACCGCTTCCTGCTCGGCAAGCAGGGGCAGCATTGGGACGGTGTGCCAGTGCCGAGGTTCGGCATGGACGATCTGGCACCCCAGGCTCTGGCCCATTTCCGCAAACTGGCCGAGCGCAGCGGGCGGGTGGCAGACGGCCTCTTGGCGGAATCCGACGCCGCTCTGATCGACAAGCTACGCCTGGACGGCGGGGAGCTGCTCCGGCGGGCGGCCGTGCTGCTCTTCGGCAAGGACCCCGAACGCCTGGTCACCGGGGCCTTCCTCAAGATCGGCTTCTTCCGCACGGACAGCGACCTGCTCTACCACGATGAGATCCATGGGGATCTCTTTACCCAGATCGACCGTGGACTGGATCTGTTGCTGACCAAGTACCTCAAGGCGGGCTTGAGCTATCAGGGTCCGCAGCGTATCGAAACCCTGCCCGTGCCCGCGAGGGCCGTGCGCGAGGCCCTGATCAACGCCATCGCTCACAAGGATTATGCTGCCGCGATCCCAGTCCAGGTGAGCGTCTACTCCGACAAGCTCCTGATCTGGAATCCCGGCCACCTGCCCGAGGGCTGGACCCTCGCCAATCTGACCAGGAAACACGCTTCCTACCCCTTCAACCCCGATATTGCCAATACCCTTTTCCGCGCTGCCTATCTGGAGTCCTGGGGCCGCGGAATCGACATGATCCGGCAAGCCTGCCAGGAACACGGCTGCCCGGAACCGCTGCTGCGTTGGGACAACGGCCTGTGGGTGGAGTTCCGCTTCGCGGGTACTGATACGGCCAGCCCCCAAGTCACCGGGCAAGTCGCCCCCCAAGTCGCCGGGCAAGTCACCGAGCATGGGACCGCGCAAGTCATCGGGGAAGTGACCGCGGAAGTCACTGCGGAAGTGCCCCCCCAAGTCACCCCGAAAGGTGAGCGCCTCCTGGCGGTTCTCAAGGGAGCTATGGATCGCGATGATCTCCAGAAGGCGCTGGGTCTCAAAGACCGAAAGTCCTTCCACGAGCGCTACTTGCAGCCAGCCTTGGAAGCAGGGCTCATCCGTAGGACCATCCCCGACAAGCCCACCAGCCGCCTGCAACGCTATCGGCTCACCGCCGCCGGCGAGGCCTATCTGGCAGCTCGACAGCAGGAGAGCGATCCGCCCTGAGCCGCGTCGGCCAGCCGGAACTTGCGCACGGACAACTTCCTGTGGGTCGAGTTCTGCTTGGTGGCACCGCTGCGGCCACCCCCAAGTCACGCCCCAAGTCGCCCCCCAAGTCGCCCCCCAAGTCGCTATAAGGACTGGCATGGCGCCGGTAGAAACGCCTGTAGAAAGACGGGAAGCGCGGTAAAAACTCTGGAGACGCCGGTAGAAATGCTGGAGACGCCGGTAGAACACACGAGAAGCCGGTAAAAACGCCGGACCGGATCGGTTGGGAGACATTGAAAGACGCTGATCGGCCAGCCCGAGCGCGCCACCCAGAACCGCGTCCTCACCCTGTTCCGCAACGAGCTCGGCTATCGCTACCTTAAAGTCCGCCTGCTCAAGCAGGTCATAATGATGCAGAGCAGCTTACCGGGAGGATTCGCCTGATATTAAGGAAAGCCAGCAGGTCGAATGGAAGAGCTCCTGGCGTGACGAGACCTGGAGCTATTGAGGCCGACCGCGCTCCCCGATGCTGCCGAGGACCGGGTCGATGCGCAGAACCTTCACGCCACGGACCTCCGCGTAGGCCACGATGTCCGCCGTACCGCCCGGGCCGCCGGCGGGCCGGCCGTCCCAGACCGCGATCAGGAGGTCCGCGCCGTCCACGACCTGCCGTCCGGCCGCGAGGTAGGAGGCTTCGTCGCTGTCGTCGACGCGCGGCAGCACCCGCACGGTCTCGGCGGCCGCGAGCAGGCGGTGATAGGCGGCGCGCGCGTCGTCTTGTGTGAACCGGGTCTCATAGCCGGCGAAGGGCACGATTACCTCGAGGGTGCCGCCGAGCTCTAATACCACCTCGGCGAACCGCTGATCGGCGCCGGCGGCGAGCGAGGTGAGGCCGACCCGCGGCGGCGGGTATTCGAGGAGAAGGCTCCGCATCCCGGCCTCCACCCAATCCCAGCCGAAGTCCCCGTGCAGCTCCTGATGCCCCGTGATGCCGATGCGCACGATCAGATCTTCTTGTCCCGAACGAGCCGCCAGTACTCCCGGCCGCGGGGCGTGAGCTCGACCGTGTGCGAGCGGCGTGCCGTCCAATACAGCTGCTCGCCGGGGATCGACGGTTTGAGGAGGCCGGCGTCGCGATACTCCTTGAAGAGCCGGGCGAGCTCCACTTTGGTCGGGTTGACCGGCAGATGGACATTGCCCTCTTCGTCCTCCGGTTCGAACTCGGGATCGAGCGGGAAGAGGAAATCCTGGGAGGGGAAGATCTCGACCAGCCGGCCGAGCTTGAGGCGCTCGATGAGCGGCGCGCACTGTCGCACGACCGAGACCCGGGTCGCGTGGGTCTTGTAGACGGGCTGCTGGGGCCAGCCGCCGAAGCGGCGTTCCGCGTAGGCGTAGATCGACGGCGCCGTCACCCATCCCATGTGATCGGCCGCGCCCCCTTCGAGGGCGCTCAAGAGCGCGGCGGTGAAGAGCCCGTGTCCGCCCGCCTCGACCGCGACCTCCCGGGCCATGGAAGCCGCGATCACCGTCATGTCTTCGCGGAGCGCCGCGGTCGCTCGGCCGTCGCCCGCGCGGGTATTCAGGAGACCCGCGTCGGCGAGGCCTCCTCCATGGCAGCAGTCGAGCAGCAGCAGGATGTCGTTGGCGTCGGAGCGCAGAGCCAGTTGCAGGACCTCCTCCATCGGGATCCCCCAGTCACCGGAGCTGCCGTCGGAGGTCACGAGCCAGCCTCCTGTCGGACTGATCGTGCCATGGCCGGAGAAGTAGAAGAGGACGTCGCCTCGATAATCCGCGAACAGCTCTTGCAGCCCCTTGCGGAGGGCGGCGCGGGTGACCGGACCCTCACGCTCCGTCTGGCCTGGCCACAGCAGGCAGTCGTAGTTCGCCGTTCGGTCCTCGTGGCTACCGAGGATCTCTGCCATCGCGCGAGCATCCGCCACCGCCGCTGCGAGGGTCATGCCGCTTTGCTGGTATTGGTCGATACCGACGATCAAGGCCCGCCTGCTCCATCTCAACTCTCTCTCCTCCCGCGACGTCCCCCCCGCCGTAGCAAAGGGTGGCACCAGGTTTCGTTCCATTCCCATCCGCTACATGCCTTCAAAGCTTTGCCAGGAAAGCGGCGATTCCTGGCCAAGTCCATTCAATGGTGCGACATCCGGCGAGCTCCGGTGGCACGATTCCTTTGTCATCGCTATCGATGAATATGCCGAGCCTCGGGATGTCCTCTTCTTCGGCACACTTCATCTCCCAGCGAGCGCCGGATGCAGTATAGGTCTTCTTGCTGATCATGGCGATCAAGCCGTCGCATCCTTTGATCTTGGTCCTACATCGTTCTTTCCACGAGTCGTCCCATGGTTCCTTGACGGATAGGTCCACGAACTCGAAAGGGCTTTTCTCGTTGCGTGCCTGACCTACGAGGAAGTCCCTTGCCCATGAATCCTCTGCAGCAAAACTGATGAATATTCTATTCTTTGTCATGGCATTCCTTTGCTTGGAGCTGATAATCGAGACCGGACGGATTGCTCGGCAGACGTCGAAGACCACTTCCCATTAAGAGAACCTGATGGCGACAATTTGTTTAGGACGTCATGGGCCTGGGCTCATCTCCTCATCCGGCCGGCACCGTCACGAAAGTCGGTAGGCTCTCGAGCCTTCCCGGGAAGCGGCCTCCCATCCGGGTGCCGTGCCAGAGGACGCGGAGTCGAGTCGGGGAGAGCTCCAGAGGTCAGATCGGCCGCCAGTCGCTCGACCTGCTCGAAGTCGCGCGTGCGGTAGCTGAGGAAGACCTGCTGCACGGTTCCTGGGCACGCCTGGCGGCGTCGAGCGACTGCTCGATGAGCTCCATCTGAAGCGTGCCGATCTCCTTCCATGCGGCTGGATCTCCGAGCTTCCGGGAGTCGGTGCGCGGGAGCCGTGGTCTCGGGGCTTCGTCGCGGATGGCTAGGAGCTGGCGGGCGGCCCACTCCGCGATCTCGCGATTGGTCCAGGCCGGACCGGGCTCCATCGCACCCATCCGCGGTAGCGGGTAGGGGTACTTCGGCGCGCCGCCGGGCCGCAGGCCTTGAAAGTTGATCGGGAGATACGTCCGGCTGACCACGAGGACGTGCCAGAAGGCATTCGGCTGCTCGGTAACGATCTGATAGGTTCCTACGTTCTCGCGCTCGAGCGTCGCGTCGACGAGGACGGCGTCCTCGCACATGCAGGCGAACGCGAAGTCCCTTTGGGAGCTTCCCTCGCCAAAGGTCGTCGTCTGATACCCCAGCTCCCGGGCTTCGACCTCGACTATGGTTGCGAGCTCTGCGTCCGCTGGGCTGGGCGAAGGGAAGATCGCGAGCGTCGGTCTCTCGCGGACATCGGGCCTCCTCGGGTGGTCGATGTCTCCACCCTTCCTCCATAGACACCCTGCCGGCGGAGTTGTTTGGCAGCCCGGCCGGAGGTTACTGATGGCGATGCCTCAGCCCTCCGCCCGGGCGCCGACCTTCCCCCTCCCCTCCAGGCTCTCCATCATCTCGTTGAAGGCCGCCTCGACCTCCAGGAGGTGGCCGTCGGCGCGGCGGAAGCGGACGCGGCGGGCGAGGTTCCCGTCCTTGACGTCTTCGCAGGCCCTTTTCAAGGCGATGAAGGGGCCGGCCAGGCGCTGGGTGGTGAAGAGGGCGAGGGCGACGAGGGC
>JAXDLD010000052.1:0-5186 GCA_034666805.1 Acidobacteriota bacterium | reverse complement strand
AGAGCGTAGCCGCCCACCCGGTGCTCCCCGGGCGTCTCCGGGCTGCCGTCGATCGCCGGCGAGGCTTCGAGCAGGCCGCAGCCGGCATCCTCGGCCGTGACCTCGACCCCGAACCCGGGGGCGGCGAAGAGCCGGCCGGCCACCTCGATCTGGCGCCCGGAGAGGGCGAGCTTCGCCGTCGGCGGTTCGTGATCGAGCTGGTTGGAGAGGATCTCCAGGCCGCCCGGCTCGGCCGGATAGCCGTCCAGCCCGGAGCGGCTGCGGGCGGTCACCCGCCAGTAGAGGGTGCGGACCGGGAGCGCCTGGGAGCGCCACTGCGGCTGCCCGTCCTTGGCCTCGACGACCACGCGGTCGAGGAGGGCGCCGCAGCGGGCATCGGCGCAGAGCTCGAGGACGTAGGCGGCGGCCTCCGGCACGGCCGCCCAGGTGAAGACCGGGTTGGCGTAGCCCATCTTGGTGCCCGGCAAGGGGCCGGTGAGCTGCGGGGCGGGCAGGAGCTTCTCGGGCGGCGCCGGCGGACCCTCCTTGCCGACCGACGTCCCCATCCCCTCCGCCAAGGCGACCTTGGACCCCGCCGCCTCCACCTCGCCCTCCCCGCCGTAGACCATCACCTTGGCCCCCCCCTCGCCAGGGCGGCGGGCGCGGGCCTGGGCAACCCCGGCACGGTTCGGGCGCGAGGTCGCCCGGGTCTTGCCGAGCACGATCTCGATCTCGGGAGGGTGCGCCGCGGCGCGCGCCGGATCCGACGCCACCTCCGCCTGGCCTTCTACGATCTCGACCGACCTCCCGGGCACCCCCTTCAGGCGGTCACCCGAGCGGCGCAGGAAGACCAGGGAGTCCTCGGTGACGGTCAACCGGGTGCCATCTCCGAAGCGCATCTCGGCCGAGGACTTGGGGTGGGTACGAACCCCGTCCTGCTCGACTAAGAAGTCGTTCTCCTGCGCCTGGCTCCAGTCCTGGGGCACGGGCCGCTCGTCGACCTGGTTCGACAGCCGGTCGATCCGGGCGGCGGCGAAGGTGCCGCCGCCGGTGGGGAGGACGTGCAGACGGCGCCCCGGCGGCAGACGTTTCGGGTCTCCCAGCCCCGGGTTCAGGCGGGCGATTTCCAGCCAGCGCCGGGCGGAGCCCAGGTAGATCTCGGCGAGCTGCTCCAGGGTGTCGCCGGGGCGGACGATGTGGATCCCCCCCTTGGCGAGGGCCGGGGTCTCCACGGCGCCCGCGGCCGCCGGCAGGGTGGGCAGGATGAGGGCGAGCAACGCCAACAGCCGGGTTCTCCGGCAGGTCATCCGAAACATGAGCTCCTCCTATTCGTGCTGGACCGGGAGGGTATCGCAGGTGGCGGCGACTTCTCTACTCTACTTCCCGCGTTCCCCGCGGTGGACCCGGACGTCCAGGCCCCGGGGACGGAGCCGGACGTCGATCCTGGGGGGCGGACCGCCCACCCGGACGTGGCTGGGGTAGTAGCTCAGCACGTACTGACCGCGCAGCTCGTGGAGGATGCCGGCCAAGGCCCCCTTGACCTGGTCGACCCGGTCGATGGTCGCGATCCGGCCGCCGCTCGCCTCGACCGCGCGGCGGAGCTGGTCCATCTCGTGGCGATGGCCGTCCGGGTCGCGCCAGGCGGTGGAGATCCGGATCTCCCCCCGGGCGGACTCCTCCTCGCGGCGCAGGCGCAGCCAGTAGAGGAGGGCGGAAGGGGTGCCGCCCAGGGCCGCCCGCAGGTCGTCCATGCCGAGCACGCTGTCGACGTCGACGCCGTCCGAGAGCAGGACCACCACCTTGCGCCCCTGCCGCGGTTCGAGCCGCTTCAAGGCCACGTAGAGGGAGTCGTTGAGCGCCGTGCCGCCCGTGGCCTCGACCCCGGAGAGGCCGAGGGTGAGGATGGAAGGGATGCTGGTGAAGGGCGTTTCGAGCAGCAGCCGGTCCGAGAAGAGGAGGAGCTTCGCCTCGTCGATCGCGGCCATCGAGCCGAAGAAGGCGCGCGCCCCGTCGAGCGCCTTCTTGAGCCGCCCCCCCTCCATGCTGGTGCTGGCGTCGAGCAGGATGACGGCGGTGAACGGCACCTCGCCGCTCTCGAAGCCGGTGACCTGCTGCCGTGCGCCGTCCTCGTAGACCTCGAAGTCCTCCCGGGTGAGGCCGGGGGCCGGCTCGCCGTTGCGTTCGACGGTCAAGAAGAGCTGCTGCAGGCTGACGTCGATCTGCTCGTCGACCCGGAGGGCCGGGGTGCGCCGCTCGGCGCTCGCCAGGGGGCCGGCGGCGCCGAAGGCGACGGCCTCGATGTGGTGCTCGCGGTTCTCCTGTCCGGCCTCGACGACGATCCGGAACGGCGGCGCCGAGGCTGAGCCCACCCGCCGGCCGTCCAGGTAGAACTCGACCCGCCGGACCGCGGACAGGGCGGTCTCCGGCGCCACCGTGACCCGCACCTCGAAGGCGCCGAAGACCGCCTCCCCCGGGAGCGGAGCGGCGATCGTCAGCTCCAGGGCGCGCACGGCGCCGGGGAAGGCTCCGAGGAGAGCGGCGAGAGCGGCGAGGCTCAGGAGGGCGAGACGGACCCGGCGCCCCCGGCGCCCGCTTACGACATCGCTCAAGGCTGGCTCCCTCCCGGTCGGGCGGCCGCGGCGGCGAAGGCCGGCAGGTGCTCCGACGCGCGCGCCTGGAGGGTCTTCCAGGCGCGGTCCAGTGCCGCGTCCGCGGGCTGGTTGTAGCGATGGCGGGGGTTGCTGACCCCGTCCGCGCGTGGCTCGATTCCGTCGAGGATCTCCCGCGCCCGCCCGTGCTCGCCGTCGCGGTCGAGGAGGGAGGCCTGCTCGAGGAGGAGCTGCTCGTCCCCCGGCAGCCGCTTCAGCCCCTCTTCCACCGTCCGCAGCGCCAGGCCGGGACCCCCGCCGGGGCCGCCGAGCTGGAGCCGGGCGAGCTCCTGGTAGGCGAGCGACAGCATCCAGCGGTCCTCGGCCGGGGGATCGGCGGCGATGACCTCGCCGAGCCGCTGGCGCGCCCGGGTCGCGTCGCCCAGCCGCGCCCGGGAGATCCCCAGCCGCAGGCGGGCCTCGACGCTCTCCGGGTGGCGGCGCAGCAGGCGCTCGAGGAAATCGATGGCCCCGCGCGCGTCGCCCCGCCGCCCGGTCTCGACGGCGAAGGTCAGGAGGGCGGCCTCGTTGCCGTCGTCGTATTGGAGGGCGCGGCTCAGGGCCCGGCGGGTGAAGGTGGTCATCGAGTTGCCGGTCTGGTCCCGGGCGATGTCGACCAGGAAGCCGGCGGCGAGCGCCTTCGCGCCGGGGGAGCGGCTCTGGCGCACGTAGACCTCGGCGAGCCCGAAGAGCAGCTCGCCGTCGTGGTTGGCGAGGACGTAGGCCCGGCGGGCGAGAGCCTCGTGGTAGAGCCGGTCGTAGAGCAGGAGGAGGGCGACGATCGTCTCCGGGTTGCGCCGGGACAGCTCGCCGACCACCCGCGCCTGGACCTCGACCAGGTCCTCGGGCGCCAGGATCTCGGGACCGGCGACGAGGTGGGCGGTCTCGAAGGCGGTGACGGCGGCCCGCGCCGCCGCCTCGTCGCCGGCTCCGAGGGGCCGGAGGGCCTCCTTGTAGGCGGCCCTCAAGGGACCGGCGGCGAAGCGGGAGCGCTTGGGCCGGCTCCCCCTCTGCCGTGACCGCTCGGCCGCCGTCTCGGCTTCCTCCGCGCCGGCCGGGACCGCGAGCGCCGCCCAGGTCCGCCCGGCGCTCCCGGGCGAAAAGACGATGGGGAGGGAGGGCGAAAAGATCTGCCCGGCGGGGCCGGGGATGGCGAGGCGCGCCTCGTACTCGCCGGAGTCGATCCCCCGCAGGGTGACGGCGGCGGGGAGCAGCTCGAAGTTGGGCGCCCCGGCGACGACGGCGCCGGCCCGTTCGCCGAGGCGCACCGGCAGCACGGTCGTCCGCTCACCGCCCCGCTTCTTGAGCTCCAGGCTGAGCCGGGCGTCCGCCGCCAGACGGTAGGCAAGGACCTGGAACGCGGCATCGCCTTCCGGGGCGAGGACCGGGCGTGCCGCGGGCCGCCCCGCCGCTCCCGGCAGCGCGGGCGCCGCTCCCGCCGTCTCCTGGGCGGCGCGGGCCACGAGCCAGGCCCCCCCGGGCTCGGCGAAGAGCGGCGGCAGCACCGCCGGGGTGCCCTCGTGAAAAGTCGGGATCGAGAGGGAGACCCGCTTCAACCCCACCGCCCGGGTGGCGGGGTTGCGGACGAGGATCCGGAGCGAGGTCTCGCCGGGCGGCAGGAGGAGCTCGCCCTGGAACTTGAGCCCGCTCCGCTCCAACCTGGCGAGCCCGGCCGGGCCGATCTCGACGGTATCGAGGAGGGCGGCCAAGACGCCGCCGCCCGTGCCCAGGGCGTAGAGGCAGAGCTCCACCCGGAGCGGACCCTCCTCGTGCCCGGCGAGGAGGGCCGGGCCGTCCACCTCGATCACCACCGGCACCCGCGTCTGCCCGCCGCTGCCGCCCGATATGGGGAGCGCGAGGACGGCGAGCGGCAGCCCCCCCTCCTGGCCGCTCAGGAGGAGGGCCGCGGTCTCGGCCCGCAACCCCCCGGTCGGCAGGACCCGCAGGATGGGCGCCGATGCCGGCTCCGGGGAAGCCGCCGGGGAAGCCGCCGCCGGCAGCGGGGGCTCCGCGGCCACTCTGCCGGGCGCTCGGCCCGGAAAGCCGGCGAGGACGGCGACCGCGAGCAGGAGGGGCGAGGTCCTCACTGGAGACCGGGCTTGGGGGCGGTGCCGGTCGTCATGCTGCCGGCGGTGTAGGTGCTGGTGACGGTCGAGTCGGTGTTGCCGAGCTCGTCGCGCACCCCGATCGCCAGGCGGTGCTCGCCGGGGCGCAGGAGGAGGGTGATGCGGGTGGCGGCGCTCTGGCCCATGACGGTCAGGATCTGGTTGTCGGGGACCCGGATGGGGACGGCGATCTCGTTGAGCTGCGACACCCTGCCCTGGGAGTCCCGGGCGCCGACGAAGATCCGCAGCCGCCCCTCGCGGGCGTCGCCGTGCGGCAGGAGCACGAGCTTGGCCATCGGCAGCTTGACCAGGAGGGTGACCTGGTACTGCCCCTTCTTGTCCCGGCTCTCGCCCTCGACCACGACCGAGACCGCGAACGGGTTGACCGCCTCGCCCAGGAGGAGGGCCGAGAGGGTCCGGCTGGCGGTGGTTTCGAGGCCCGTGCGCTCGCGGT
>JAXDLD010000051.1:0-3069 GCA_034666805.1 Acidobacteriota bacterium | reverse complement strand
GGCGAGTACGTGGCGGCCTGCCTGGCCGGGGTCTTCACCTTGGAGGAGGCCCTCCCGCTGGTCGCGGCGCGCGGCCGGCTGATGCAGGAGCTGCCGGCGGGGGCCATGCTGAGCGTCGCCCTGCCGGCGGCGGAGCTGCTCCCCCTGCTCGGGGAAGAGCTGGCGCTCGCCGCCGTCAACGCTCCCGGGCTCGCCGTGGCTGCGGGGCCGGAGGAGGCTGTGGCCGGCCTCGCGGCCCGCCTCGCCGCGGCCGGGGTCGAGGTCCGGCGCCTCCACACCTCCCACGCCTTCCACTCGCGCATGATGGAGCCGGCCCTGGCCGCCTTCGCCCGCGAGGTCGGCCGGGTTTGCTTCCAGCCCCCTAGCATCCCCTTCCTCTCCAACTTGACCGGCACCTGGATCACCCCTGCGGAAGCGACCGATCCCGGCTACTGGGTGCGCCATCTGCGGCAGACGGTGCGCTTCTCGGATGGGGTCCTGGAGCTGCTGCGCGCCCCCGACCGGGTCCTCCTTGAGGTGGGACCGGGGCGGACGCTCTCCTCCCTCGTCCGGCGGCACGGCTCACCGCCGGCAGCGGGAGCCGCGGAGCCGGCGGTCGTCCAGTCGCTGCCGCACCCCGGGGACCCGCGGCCGGAGACCGCCTTCCTGCTCGGCGCCCTCGGCCGGCTCTGGCTGGCGGGGGTGACGGTCGGCTGGGAGGGCTTTCACCGCGGCGAGCGGCGCCTTCGGGTGCCGCTCCCCACGCACCCCTTCGAGCGCCAGCGCTACTGGCTGGACCCGCCGCTCCGGGAGGGGCACGAGAGGATGCCGGCTGGGCCGGCCGGCGCCTGGAGCGCCCCGGCGGAGGAAGGGGCCGCGGTCGTCCAGGCATCCTCCCAGGAGACCGTCCAGCGCCAACTGCGCCATCCGCGGCCCGACCTGGAGACCCCCTACCTCGCCCCGCGCGGTGCGGTGGAAGAGGGGCTCGCCGGGCTCTGGGAAGAGGTGCTGGGGATCGCCGGGGTGGGGGTGCACGACGACTTCTTCGAGCTCGGCGGCCACTCCCTCATGGCCACCCAGCTCGCGTCGCGCATCCGCGACCGCTTCGGCCTGGAGGTCCCCCTGGATGCCCTCTTCGAGGCCGCCACGGTCGCCCGGCTGGCGCCCCGCCTGACGGGGATCGCGGCGGTGGGCGGCACGATCCGGCCGCAGCCGCGGCGGGGGCCGGTGGCGCTTTCGTTCGCCCAGCAGCGCCTCTGGTTCCTCGATCGCCTGGAGCCGGAGAGCCCCTGGTACAACCTGGCCTTCGCCGTCCGCTTCGAGGGGAGGCTCTACCTCCCGGCCCTGGAGCGCGCGCTCGCCGCCGTCGCCGGCCGGCACGAGTCGCTCCGCACCACCTTCGAGCTGCGCGACGGGGAGCCCCTGCAGGTGATCGTGGCGCCGTCGCCGGTCCCCCTGCCGCTCGCCGACCTCGCCGGCCTTCCGGCGCCTCTCTCTGGGGCGGAGGCGCGCCGCCTCGCGGTTGAGGAGGCACGCCGGCCGTTCGACCTCGCCCGCGGGCCGCTCTGCCGGGCGCGGCTCCTGCGGATGGCCGGCGCGGACCACCTGGCGCTCCTCACCCTTCACCACATCGTCGCAGACGGCTGGTCGATGGGGGTGATGGTGCGCGAGCTGGGGGTCTTCTACGAGCGCTGGACGGCGGGGACCGGGGAGCCGCTCCCCGCGCTGCCCATCCAGTACGCGGACTTCGCGGTCTGGCAGCGCGCCGAACTCCCCGCGGTCCTGGAGAAGACCCTCCTCCCGTACTGGCGGGAGCGCCTGGGCGGCAGCCTGCCGGTGCTGGAGCTGCCCACCGACCGGCCTCGGCCGCCCGTCCAGACCTTCCGTGGCGCCCGCTCGCCCATCGCCCTTCCCGCGCCTCTCGTGGTCCGTCTCCGCGCTCTGGCCCGGGAGCGGGGGGCGACGCTCTTCATGGCCTTGATGGCCGGCTTCAAGGCTCTCCTTCTGCGCTCCACGGAGGAGACCGACGTCCTCGTTGGGATCCCGATCGCCAACCGCAACCGGAGCGAGATCGAGGGGCTGATCGGCCTCTTCGTCAACACCCTCGTGCTCCGCACCGACCTCTCCGGAGATCCCGGCTTCGCGGAGCTCCTCGGCCGGGTGCGCGAGGGGACCCTGGGCGCCTACGCCCACCAGGACCTCCCCTTCGAGAAGCTGGTCGAGGAGCTCCAGCCGCGGCGCGACCTGGCGCGGAGCCCTCTCTTCCAGGTCATGCTCGGCCTGGAGAGCGCCCCGCCCGCACCCTGGCGGGTCCCGGACCTCGCCGCCACCCCGCTCGAGGTGGACCTCGGGGCGGCCCGCTTCGAGCACACCCTCTTCCTCGCCGAGACCGCCCTGGGGGGGATCGCCGGCCACCTCGAGTACAACCGCGACCTCTTCGACCGGACGACGGCCGCCCGGCTGATCGATCACCTGGGGAACCTCCTTGCCGGGGCGGCGGAGGCCCCGGGGACGCCGCTTTCCCGGCTTCCTCTCCTCGCCCCGGCCGAGTCGTGGCAGCTCCTCGGCGAGTGGAACGCCACCGCCCGCCCGGCTCCGCAAGGGACGACCCCCGAGCGGATCCTCGCGCGGGCCGCGGAGCGGCCCGACGCCACCGCCCTCGCCTGCGGGGAGGAACGGGTGAGCTACGGCGAGCTCGCCGCCCGCGCCGGCCGCCTGGCGCGACACCTGCGCTCCCTGGGGGTCGGCCCGGAGGTGCTGGTGGGGATCGCCACCCTCCGCTCGCCGGCGATGGTGGTGGGCCTCCTCGGGATCTGGCTGGCGGGCGGCGCCTACCTGCCGCTCGACCCCGCCTACCCGCCCGAGCGGCTGGCCCTGATGCTCGCCGACTCCGGCGCCCCGGTGCTGCTCACCGAGGAGCGGCTGCTCCCCATCCTGCCGCCGCACGCGGCGCGCACCGTCTGCCTGGACCGGGACTGGCCCGAGATCTCCCGCGCCGCCGCCGGCCCGGACCTGCGGGCGCCGGCCGCGCCCGCGGGCCTGGCCTACGTCCTCTACACCTCGGGCTCGACCGGACGGCCCAAGGGGGTC
>JAXDLD010000050.1:0-14141 GCA_034666805.1 Acidobacteriota bacterium | reverse complement strand
GCCCACTCTTCGGGAGTCATGGCGGAGAGCAGCTGGACCCAGCGCTCGTGGAGCGACTCCAGAAGGGCGAGCGAGACCGCGATCGGGCCTCTACTGTCGGGGAGACGGGCCCAGCGGTCCTCCTGGTAGGGGCGAATCGCCGGCTCGTCCTCGGTCAGGGCGAGCTTGAAGCGAACGTAGGCGTTCAGGTGGCTGTCGGGAACGTGGTGGACGACCTGGCGGACCGTCCAGCCGTCCGGGCGGTAGGGCGTGTCGAGCTGGGCGTCGGCAAGGCCGGCGACGGCGGCCCGCAGGTTTCCCGGAGTGGCGGCGATGGTGGCGATCGCCGCCCGGCGCTCCTCGGGGGTCAGGCTCTCCGGCCGCACGAGGGGGCCGATGGGATAGCGGAGGTCTTCCATAGCGATTCAGGCGCTCCTGTCAGGCGGGCGAGGGCCGGCGGAGACCGGCGAGGGCGAGGAGGACGACGCCGGTCGTCACCGCGACGTCCGCCAGGTTGAACACCCCGGTCCGGAGCGGCCCCAGCCCCAGGTTGATGAAGTCCACGACTCTCCCGTCGTGGGCGATACGGTCGATGAGGTTGCCCGCCCCGCCGCCGGCGAGGAGCGACAGCCCCCAGAGCTGCAGCCCGGAGGTCGAGCGCGGCGCCAAGGCGAGCGAGCCGGCGAGGATCGCCCCCACCAAGGGGATGAAGAGGAAGAAGCGGATGCGGCCGGGCAGCTCCGCTCCCAGGGAGAGGAAGCCGCCCGCGTTCTCGGCGTACTCGAGGCGAAGGGCGCCGGCCAGGAGCGAGATCGGCGGCGCGTCGGCGAGCGACTGCCGGGCGAGACGCTTGGTCGCCTGGTCGCAGCCGACCGCCAGGACGAGGACGAGGAGCACCAGGCTCCAGCGCAAGGCTCGGCTCAAGTTTTTCAGGTCTCCACTCCCACACTCTGCCCTGGACATCCTATCCGAAGGGACCTTCGCGACTCTACCGGAGGAGGACTCCGATCCGCTCCAGCGCCTTCAGGTATTCCATCACCGCCGCGACCGGCACCGGTCCGTAGATCGCCGAAAGGTCGTCGCGGACCTGGCGCACCGTGCGCCGGCCGTCGACCAGGTTCAGGGCCTCGTAGGCGTACTCGGCGCCGCCGCCCCAGAGGCCGGTCTGGCCGAGGAGCGCGGGGGCCGGGATGCCGAGACGGCCGGAGCGGTCCTTCATGTAATCGTAGCCGAAGCCGGTCATCGTGCCCTTGGGCGTGGCCGCGCGGCGATAGACGACGCTCTCCTCCCCGGCCGGTGTCGGAAGGGGGGGCAGGGCTCCCGCCGGTCCCCCGGCCAGGGCCTCCAGACGGCCGAGGAAGCTCGCCGCCTCCTCTCTGAGGGCCCGCGGCAGAGGGGCGAAGGGGGTGATCGACTCGACGACCGCCCGTTCGTAGGCGAAGTGGAAGCGCAGGAGGTTCTCCCCCTCGGCCGGCTGCCCGGCCGCCCGCAGGCGGTCGCGGCGTGCGAGGGCCGTCGCCGTCCGCTCCAGGGCATGCCGGCGGATCACCTGCCAGAGCGCCGGCACCCCGGAGGCGTCTAAATCCGCCAGGTAGTAGGCGGAGGCCGCCCCCAGGAAGGCGGCGCGCAGGAGCTTGGTCGAGTCCAGGTTGGCGACCGTGTCGGCGTGGGTGTGGATGTAGCGGTCCGGCCAGTCGTTCAAGTAGATCGCCGGCACCCGGAAGGAGCCCTCGGTCCACACCTGGTGGTCGCTCCCCTCGGTGTAGTCGACGACCTCGGCCTGGAGGGCGCGCTTGCCCCCCTCCGGGTCGGCGAGCGGGTAGGCCGAAGCGCCGGTCGCCGCGTAGGCGTAGGACTCGGCGTTGACGAAGCGGCCGAAGGCCTCCCCCACGTCGTTGACGAAGGTGGGCAGGCTCTTGGGCGAGCGGGTGACGTGGAAGACGGCCCGGGTGATCTCGGGGTCCCCCCCTACCATGTCCATGTGGATGACGGCGCTCGCATGGGCGGCGAGACCGGGGCGAGCGTTCAAGAGAGCGATGGTGCCCTCGATCTCGGGAGGGAAGACGAAGCGCAGGGTGCGGCGCAGCGGCGGGATCTTCCTCTCCCGCACCAGCTTGGCCAGGGTCCGGCCCGCCTCCAGGATGGCCGCGCAGCCGCTCGCGTTGTCGTTGGCGCCCGGGCGCTGGTGGTCGAGGTGGCAGGAGAAGACGATCTCCTCCCGAGCGAGAACGGGATCGCGCCCGGGGAGGGTGCCGGTGACGACGTCGTAGCTCCCCGGGTGCTGGCCGGCCTTGACGCTCGCCCGGAGGCGCACGCTCTCGCCTCGGGTCAGGCGCTCCTGCCAGGCGCGGGCCTGCTGGAGGGAGACCATGAAAGAGAAGGTCTTGGGCGCCGGGAAGGTCTCCAGGTGACCCCAGCGCACGAGGGTCTCGTCCTCCCCCCACCAGGCGGTCCGCTGGTTCTGGGCGGAGGAGATAAGGCCGGCCGCCCCGTGCCGGTCGACCGCCAGGCCGTAGGCGGCGCCGGGCTGGGCCGAGACGAGGACGAGCTTCCCCCGCACCTCCTTGCCCTGGTAGTCGCGCTCGTCCGTGCCGGCGCCGGCGTCGACCAGGTCGGCCGCTACCTCGCCGCCCGCGCTGTCCTCGGCCAGGCTGATGGGGCGGGCCTCCCAGGAGGCGACCCGCCGGGAGTCGGTCCAGGACGACTTCCCCGGCAGCCCCGGCCCTGGCGTCTGCTCCCACAGTTCGGCGAAATCGGCATCCCAGGCCGGCCGGGAGCGCTGAGTGCCGTAGAAAACCGTGCCGTCGGCCGGCAGCGAGATCACCTCGACGTTGGCGAGCCCCGCCTCCCGCGCCCGTTCGAGGATGCGCTGGGAGGCGGCCTGGAATCCCCGGGAGCCGCGCTGGCGGTGGAAGTGGGTGAGATCCTGGACCGTCCGCTTGGCCGCCGTCCCCGAGATCTCCCCGGCGAGGGCCCGCACGACGGCTTCCGGGAGGAGCGGTACCGGCTCCTCCACCGCCTCCTGGGCGATCAGGGGGACGGCGAGGAACACGAGGGATAGAACGAGGGACGTCACGCGTGAGCGTATCCGGGTCATGCGGGGGACCTCCAGGATTTGGATGCGGAGCATATCAGCCGACCCGGATGCGCTCGACCGCCGCCGCCAGGGCAACCGCGATCGCATAGAGCGCGAAGGCGAAACGGTAGAACCGGGCCGGGAGGCGGGGCGAGGCGAGCCTCTCGGCCGCCGCGCGCACCGGCCGCCGCAGCCACCAGGAGACTCCAAGGGTGCCGGCGAGCCCGGCGCCCAGAAAGGCCCACCGTCCTCCCACGGCGCCGACCGCGAGCCGCAGGTCCGCGCGCAGCCAGACCGTATTGAGCACCAGGTAGGAGAACGCCTCGGCGGCATGAGCCAGGGCAAAGAGGAGGGTTGCCACGAGCGGCCAGTCTCCCCGGCACCGCCGCGAGAACCCGCCGGCCCCGGCGGCGCACAGCAGGTTGACGGCGATGCCGGCGAGGGCGACCGCCGCGACCGCCACCGGTCCCCGGTGCGCCAGGCAGGTCTCGTCGATCGCCCCGCCCTGGCTCCCCCAGAGAAACGGCGTGACGCCGGTCCGCCAGGGCTCCGCCTTGCACCCTAGAAGATAGGCGGCGAAGGAGTGGCCGAGCTCGTGCCCCCAGACGGCGGCGTAGACGGCGGCGAGGGCGAGGAGGGCGAAGAGGAGGAGCTTCTTCAGCGCTCTGGCGGCTCCACGAAGCGGACCATCGGCCGTGCCTCCCGGTGGACCGTCAGCTCGAAGACGTCGGGCCGGCCGTAGTGACCGGCGACGTCGAGCTGGAAGCGCGGACCAACCATCTGGCGCGGGTCGACCTCGGCGTAGAGGATCGTCTCCTCGTGGCGCACGGGGCCGGCGAGCAGCTTGCCGTCGGGGTTGACGATGGCGCTGTCGCCCGGGTTGATCCACTCGTCGCCCCCGGTGAGGTACTTCGCCTTGAATCCCAGACGGTCGGGGACGTCGGCCTTCCGCATGGCGCTGCAGGCGCTGACGACGTAGACCCGCCCCTCCTTGGCGATGTGGCGGAGAGTCGAGATCCAGGGCTCGCCGCGGTCCCAGGTGGGGGCGGCGTAGATCTGCACCCCCTGGGCGTAGAGGGCGTAGCGGGCGAGCGGCATGTAGTTCTCCCAGCAGATGAGCCCGGAGAGCCGGCCGAACGGCAGCTCGTGGACGTCGAGCGAGCTGCCGTCCCCCTGGCCGTGGACCATGCGCTCCCCCACCGTCGGCACGAGCTTCCGGTGGCTGCCGAGGAGGCGGCCGTCCGGGCCGATGTAGAGAAGGGAGTTGTAGAGCGTCGCGCCGCTCGCCTCCGAGTTGATCTCGTTGATCCCCATGGCGACCGCCACCCCGGCCTCGCGGGCGGCCTCGCACAGCCGGGCCGTCGCCGGGCTCGGCACGGAGACGGCGTTCTCGACCAGCTCGCTGTAGAGCTCGCGGAGAGCGTGGGTCTCCCCGGGCGGGATGAACCAGGCCCAGAGTGGATAGGCGGGGATGAAGCCTTCGGGGAAGACGGCGAGCCGGGCCCCCGCCGCGCCGGCCTCGGCGATCAGGGCGCAGGCCTTCTCGACCGTCGCCGCGCGATCTAAGAAGACCGGGGCGGCCTGGACCGCCGCGACGAGGAAGGGTTGCTGGCCGGCGTCCGCCATGTTCACCTCGCGAGAGCGGCGAGCTTATGCCCCTCCCGGAAGAGCGTCAATCACCTGGGAGCGCGGCTATGTGCGGCCAGCTATTTCTTTATGAGACAATCAGACGTCTTCGAAGGCGGAAAGGAGCGAGCTTGCACGAGCATCCGAGCGCCGCGAGCCTCAAGAGCTTCCTCTTGGGCGAGCTCCCCCCATGGGAGATCAAGGACGTCGTCGCCCACCTGGCGCGCGGCTGCCGGCACTGCGAGGCGAAGGTGGAGGCCCTGTCGCTCCGCCTCTTCGGCGCCGCCGCCGCTCAGGCGCCCCCCGTCGCCTCTGAGGCGGAGTACGACGGGGCGATCGACCGCGCCTTTGCCGCCGCCCTGGCCGCGCACGCCGCCAATGTCGCCAATCCCGCCGCCCCAAAGGAGGAGCGCCCGCGGACCCTCGAGCGCGAGCTGCTCGCCCGGGCGGAGGGTCTGGCCCATGCCGTTCCCACCGCCACGCGGAGGCGCGAGGCGCCACTCTGCGAGGAGCTGATCGCCAAGAGCCGCGCCTGCCGCAACGACGATCCCCAACGCATGATCCACTTCGCCCAGCGTGCCCGCTTCGCGGCCGACAACCTCGATCCGGCCCGCTACGGCTTGGAAACGGCGATCGACATGCAGGCCTGGACCCTGGCCGAGCTCGCCAACGCCTACCGAGTGGCGGACGACCTGGTTCAGGCGGAGTCCTCCATGCGGCAGGCCGTCGAGAGGAGCGCAGAAGGGAGCGGCGATCCCCTCCTCCTCGCCCGCCTGATGGACCTCCTGGCCTCCCTCTGCTGCCACCGCCGCCAGTTCGCCCTCGCGATCGAGCTGCTCGACGCCGTCTACACCATCTACCGCGACCACGGGGACGAGCACCAGGCCGGCCGCGCCCTCATCAGCCGGGGCCTCTACACGGAATACGGCGGCGACCCCCGCCAGGCCCTCGTCCTCCTGACCGAAGGCTTCGAACGGATCGACCCGGCGCGCGAGCCGGACCTCGCTCTCGCCGCCGTCCACAGCATCCTCGACTGCCTGGTGGAGCTCGGGCGCAGCCGCGAGGCGGGGCCCCTCCTCGACCGCTTCCGCCCGCTCTACGAGCGCTGCGGCGGGCGGCTCACCCTTCTCAAGCTGCGCTGGATGGAGGGGAAGATCGCCGCCGGCTGCCACGACCTCCCGGCGGCCGAGCGCTGCCTCGCCGAGGTGCGGCTGGGCTTCGAGGAGACCGGCCTCGCCTCCCCCTGCGCCCTGGTGTCGCTCGACCTCGCCGCCGTCTGGCTCCGCCAGGGGAGGATCGCCGACGCCCGCCGGGTCGTCGAGGAGGGGATCGCCACCTTCAAGGCCCTGCGCATCGGACGCGAAGCGCTCGCCGCGCTCCTCCTCCTGCGCGACGCCTTCACCCACCAGGGCACGGCGCTCGGCATGCTGCGCTCGGCCGCCGAGCACCTGAAGCGCAGCGAGCAGCTACCGGGGGCGCCGGGCGCCCAGGGGCTGCGCTTCGATCCCGACGCCCCCTAGCGCAGCGCTACTTGCGGCCGCGGGTGCTGCGCTTCGGGGCGACGCTCGGGGGTGCCTGGGGAGACGCCCCCGGGACCGCCGCCGCCTCGCCGGAGACCAGCTCGCGGAGCGCCCGGCCGAGGGAGGCCCGGATGCGCTCGTCGAGGTCGGCGTCGGAGAGCGGCTGCGAGCCCGGCCGCGCGGACGACCCCGGCGAGCCGGGGGAGGCCGGTGAGCCCGACGCGTGGCGGCCCGCCCCCTTCCCCTCGTAGCCCATCCCCTGAAAGCGGCGCAGGATGTCGTGCGCCATGCCGCTCCCCTCGGCCGCGTTGGGCGCCTCCGGGTAGGCAAGGTGGAAGAACTCCGCAGGATCCATTCCGATCGCGGCGCAGATGAGGAGGATGTGGCGGATGGAGAGGCCCATCTTGCCGGAGAGGAGACGGGAGAGATATCCGCCGCTCGCCCCCAGCTCCTTCTCGAGCTCTCTCTTCGTAACGTTTGCGACTTTGATGACGGTCGAGAGGAGGGCGGTGACACGTTCGATCTCGTCGTCGATGGAGGCGACTACCTCGTCGTTGAGACGCTGCTCTTCGATTCTTTTCCGGGACATGGTGAAAGGGAGTCTAACGGAAAGACGGAACCGGCCACAAGTCAGTAATTTTCGGCGGCCTCATGAAAGCTGGGTATCGACATCGCGATCCAGGGTAGCGAGGACCCCCCGGTCCTCTCGCCAGCCGGGCTCCAGGCGGACCTGGAGGTCCAGGTAGATCCGCTTGCCGAGGAACTCCTCCAGATCTAGGCGGGCCGCGGTGCCGATGGCCTTGATCTGCTGGCCCTGGCGCCCGACGAGGATCTTCTTCTGGCCGGGCCGCTCGACTAAGAGGGCGGCGTAGATCTTGACCAGGTCGCTCCCCTCCTCTTCCTCCCAGCGTTCGAGGACCACCGCGGTGGCGAAGGGGAGCTCCTCGCGGGTGGCTTCGAGGACCTTCTCGCGGATGCGCTCGGCGACCAGGAAGCGCTCGGGGTGGATGGTCAGGAGCTCGGGGTCGTAGAGCGGCGGCCCCTCGGGGAGAGACTGCCAGAGGAGGTCGAGGAGGAGATCGCAGCCGTCCCCGCTTCGGGCCGAGACCGGGACGATCTCCTGGAACAGGCCGGTCTTCCCGTAGCGCTCCATCAGCGGCAGCAGGTCGGCCTTCTTCACCCGGTCGATCTTGTTGATGACGAGGAGCTTCGGCCCCTCCGCCCTGGCCATGAGGTCGAGCATGTACTGGTCGCCCGCCCCGAAGGGGAGGGCGGCGTCGATCAGCAGGCAGCGCACGTCGGCGTCGTTTAAGGCATCCAGGGCATGCCGCACCATCTGCTGGTTCAGGCGGTGGAGGGGGCGGTGGACGCCCGGGGTGTCATGGAAGACCAGCTGCCCGCGCTCGCCCGAGAGAATCCCCACCAGCCGGTGACGGGTGGTCTGCGGCTTGTCGGAGACGATCGCCACCTTCTCCCCCAGGAGCCGGTTCATGAGGGTCGACTTGCCGGCGTTCGGCCGGCCGACCAGAGCGACGGTGCCGGCGCGCGGGGCCCGCAGGCCGTCCGGAGCGTCTGGAGCGTCTGGAGGCATCGCGCTCAAATCTCACCTCCCGCCGGCGCTTCCGCTTTCGCCACCCGCTCGACCCGCACCTTCTCGATCCGCCGGTCGGCCACCGCTTCGACCGTGAAGCGCAGCCCCTCCCGCTCGACTGTCTCCCCCACCTCCGGCACGTGCCCGAGATCGGTGAAGATGAGGCCGGCCACGGTCTCGTACTCGGCGTCCTCGATGTCGACCTCGAAGAGATCGTCCAGGAGCTCGATCCGGGCCCGGCCGTCCAGGCGATAGCCGCCGTCGGGGAGCGGTTCGAGCTCCGCCACCAGGGCGTCGTGCTCGTCCACGATCTCGCCCACGATCTCCTCCACGATGTCCTCGACTGTGACCAGGCCGGCGGTGCCGCCATACTCGTCGACGACCACGGCGACCTGCTGGAAGCGGGTTTGCAGCTCTTTCAAGAGCTCTCCTAAGGGTTTGGTCTCGGGGATGAAGAGCGGAGGTTTGAGGATGTCCTCTACCCGCGGACGCCCGGACTCGGGGAGGCGCAGGGCGCGCAGCAGGTCGCGGATGTGGAGGATGCCGAGGATGCGGTCGATCGAGCCCGCGAAGATGGGCAGCCGGGAGTGCCCCGATTCCACGAAGCGCTCGGCCAGGGCCTCGAGCGTGCTGTCCACGGGAGCGCAGACGATGTCGATCCGCGGCGTCATGACGCTCCGCGCCTGGGTGTCGACGAAGTCGACCAGGCTCCACAGCATCTCCCCGGTCTGCGGCTCGAGGATGCCCTCGCGGGTCCCGACGTCGATGAAGGCCTCGATCTCCTCGTCCGAGGCCTCCCCTTCCACCCCCTCCGGCCGTTCGTCGCGCCGGCCGATGGCGCGCTCGGGGACGAGCGGGGAGAGCAGGGCGACCGGCGGCCCGAGCGCGAGGAGGGCCACCCGGTAGGTGCGGGTGAGCCGGCGGAGCGCCCGCTCGGGGTCGTGGCCCACGAGCGAACGGTTGCCGGCCTCCATCCCCGCCAGGAGCAGGACCACCGGCAAGAGGGCCATGGCGTGCGGGTGGGGAAAGCTCACGGTCGTCAAGATCGCCACGATCAGGGCGTAGAGGCCGATCGGGAGGATGCGGGCGAGGAACGAGAGGAGGTAGCGGAAGACCCCGAAGCGGACCGGCGAGTCGAAGACCGCCCGGAGCCTCCCCCCCGCCTCCTCCGCCCAGTGCCGCAGGCGGATGGGCCCGCTGCGCTCGAGGAGCGCCGAGAGGGTCGAGACGAGGACCGCGAGGGGCAGGACGAGCACCGCCGCCCACGCCAGGGCACCCAGGGAGATCTGCGTCTTAGACATGGGCAGAGGGTGCCGCGGGGGAGTCCGGGCCGGCCGGGCCGGCAAAGACGCGGCGGAGCCGGCGTTCCAGGCGCTCCATCTCCCCCTGGTCGGTTTCATGATCGTGACCCAGGCAGTGGAGCACGCCGTGGAGGAGCAGGATACGGAGCTCGCGCTCGACCGGGTGCCCGGCCGCCGCCGCCTGGCGCCGCGCCGTCGGCACCGAGATGAGGATGTCGCCCAGGTGGCCCCCGCCGGTCCGGGGCTCCGTCTGATCCTGCGGGCGGGCTCCGGCGCCGGGAAAGGAGAGCACGTCGGTCGGCTTGTCCTTGCCGCGGAAGCCGCGGTTGACCCGGCGCAACTCGCGGTCGGAGGCGAAGCGCACGCCCAGGGAGTCCACGGCCGGCGCGACCTCCGCCAGCAGGCGGTTGAGCCAGGGGCGGAGCTGCCGCGCACCGGCCTCGGGATACCGGTTGGGATTCAGGAGCACGATCTCGGGTTTCCCCACTCAGGAAGCCTTGGCGGCCCCCGCGGAAGACGCCGCCGGCCCCGAGGCCACCGCCACCCGCCGCTCGCGGCCGGGCTCGGCGTTGAAGTCGAAGCCCGGGTAGTCGATCCGCTGGTGGAAGATGTTGGCCAGCACGCGGAAGAAGGCCTCCGAGATCCGCGAGAGGTCCTTCAGGGTGAGGTCGGTTTCGTCGAGTTGGCCGTCGCGCAGGCAGTCCTCGGCGATGGTGCGGATGAGGGTCCGGATCTTCGACGGGGTGGGCTCGACCAGGGTCCGGCTCGCCGCCTCAATGCCGTCGGCCAGCATGAGCACCCCCATCACCCGGTTCTGGGGCTTGGGGCCGGGGTAGCGGTACTTCTCCTCCCGCACCTCCCCCGTCGCCGGGTCGGACGTCTCCAGGGCCCGGTTGTAGAAGTACTTGATGAGCCGGGTGCCGTGGTGCTGCTCGACGGCGTCCTTGACCGGCTGCGGCAGGTTGTGCTCGCGGGCGAGCTCCAGCCCCTCCTTGACGTGGTTGATCAAGATGAGCGCGCTCATCGAGGGGAGCAGCTTGTCGTGCCGGTTCTGCCCCGGCCGCTGGTTCTCGATGAAGTAGTCGGGGCGGAAGATCTTCCCCACGTCGTGGTAGAGGCCGCCGGTATAGGCGAGCACCGAGTCGGCGTCGATCGCCTCGCACCCCTCCTTGGCGAGGTTCGCCACCATCAGCGAGTGCTGGAAGGTGCCCGGGGCCTCGAAGGCCAGCCGGCGCAGGAGCGGCAGGTTGGTGTTCGACAGCTCGATCAGCTTGATGTCGGTGGTGATCGAGAGGAGCGACTCCAGGACCGGCACGGCGAAGCTCGCCACCGCCGCCACCAGGAGGCCCGAGCCGAAGCCGCAGAGGAGGTCGAAGCCGAGCTCGAAGGGGCCGCGGTCGAGGTTGCCGGAGAGGCCGGCGAGGACGAGGACCATGACGGCGTTGATCAGGCCGACCATGGCGCCGATCCGCATCATCACCAGCCGCTGTTTCAGCTGGTAGCAGTCGAGGGCGAGGACGGCGGCGAGCGAGCCGGCGGTGCCGTAGAGGATCACCCACTGCGCATCCCCCTCGACCGCCCGGCTGATGAGGAGCGGGAAGAGGAAGGAGAGGACCAGGGCGGTGTTGCGGGTGAAGAGGAGCGCCGCCAAGAGGGCGAGAGAGGCGAACGGCACCGCGTAGACCCAGCTCTGGAACGAGTTGAACGGCGGTTCGGCGAAGCTCGCCGAGAGCGCCCCGGCCACCAGCAGGAAGAACTTCGCCCCCAGGAGCGAGAGCAGCAGCAAGAGGAGCGTCTCGCCGAAGGCCCGCTCGCGGCCGTGGTCGGCGATCTTCTCGTCCTTCAAGCCCAGCCAGAGGACGAGGGCGGCGAGCGAGAGGAGGAGGAGAGTGCCGAGGACGGGCGGGAGCTGGTGGCCGAGCCGGCGGTCGCCGCGCATCTGGGAGATGACCCGCGCCGCGGTGGCGTTGATCTGGTCGCCCTTCCTGACGATCACCTGCCCCTTGCTGATCTGGGTGAAGACCTGCCCGGCCCCGCCCGCCGCGGCCTCGCGCCGCGCCAGGGTCTCGCTCCGGTTCAGGTGCAGGTTGGGCTGCAGGTTGTCGAACAGGAGGTCGACCAGGATGCGGCGGTCGGCGGCGGAGAGGCCGGTGACGGCGCGCACCTCGGTCTCCAGGCTGTCGCGCAGCTCGTCGGGGTAGCCCAGGTGGTTGAAGAGGTCGAGCTGCACCTTCTCCGCGCGGGTCGTCAGGTTGCGCAGGACGATCCCGCGCAGGCGGTTTTCGAGGAGAAGCGGCTTGTTGGCCACGATGCCGCGCCGCAGGACCTGGGCGACGATACCGCGCAGGCGGTCCTCCAGGTCGGCCGAGAAGCGCTTGCGGACGAGGAGGCCGGCCTCCTCGGGCGTGAGCTTCAGGCCGCTCGGCCCCTGCCCCTCCCCCGGGTTCGTCAGCTCGGCTTGGAGAGCCTCCACGGACTCCCGGGTGCGGGTCCCCTCCGACCCCTTGCCGAGGAGCTGCCGGCCGCGGCTGAAGAGGGTCTCCAGCCCCTGGTCGCGCTCGACCTGCAGCCCGGGGTCGAGGTCGTAGACCGGCAGCACGGCATCGCGCGAGCGCCCCTGCTTGGCGCGGGTGCTCTCCTCATCCGGGAGGAGAAGGTCGTGCGGCGCCACATAGTCCTGGCCGGCGATGACGCCGGCCCGCGCCCGGGGGGCGAAGAAAAACCCGCCGGGCATGAGGCTCCAGGTCCCGAGGACGAGGAAGAGGACGGCCCACAGGGCGCGGAGACCCAGGCTGCCGCGCCAGAGGTCGCCCGCCTTGCGCATGGCGCGCCGGGTCCCCCCTTCGCGGGAGCGCAGGATCGAGAGCTTGGGTCGGTTCTGAGCCATACCCGGTCCCTAGAGAGCGCGGCGGAGGCGAGAAGCCCCCGCGGCGCCCGGAGGCCCGCTCACGCGGGAGCGGGCTCCTGGATCGACGCCACCGGAGCCAAGGGCGCGGCCGGCCGATCCCGCCGGCCGTCGGGCCTGTCGGGCCGCCCTTCGGCCTCGCGCTTGATCTCGTCGTGCCGGTCGTAGGCGCTGACGATCTGCTGCACCAGCGAGTGGCGGACGACGTCGCTCTTGTCGAAACGGAAGAACTTGATCCCCTCGATCTCCGTGAGCACCTCCTGGGCCTCGCGGAGACCGGACATCCGCCCCTGCGGCAGGTCGATCTGGGTGATGTCGCCGTTGATCACCGCCTTCGAGTTGAAGCCGATCCGGGTGAGGAACATCTTCATCTGCTCAGGTGTAGTGTTCTGCGCCTCGTCCAAGATGATGAAGCTGTCGTTCAACGTCCGGCCGCGCATGAAGGCGATCGGCGCCACCTCGATGATCCCGCGCTCCATCATCCGCGCCACCTTCTCGAAGCCGATGATGTCGTGGAGGGCGTCGTGGAGGGGGCGCAGATAGGGGTTGACCTTCTCGGCCAGGTCGCCGGGAAGGAACCCGAGCTTCTCGCCCGCCTCGACCGCCGGCCGGGCCAGGATGATCCGCCGCACCCGCTTCTCGAGCAGGAAGGCGGCGGCCATGGCGACCGCCAGGTAGGTCTTGCCGGTCCCCGCCGGGCCGATGGTGATGACGATGTCGTAGTCGACCATGGACTGGAGGTAGAGCTGCTGCTTGAAGCTCCGCGGCGCCACCAGCCGGCGCACCGCGGCGAGCATGCCCTCGGGGAGGAAGAACTCGACGAGCGAGCTCCCCGGCGACTCGGAGACGACCCGGATGGCGGTCTGCACGTCCCCCGGGCGGAAGCGGTAGCCGCGCTCGTAGACGTTGCGCAGCTCGGTCATCAGGTGCTCGACGGCGGTCACCCGCTCGGGGTCGCCCAGAATGTTGAGCTCGTTGCCGCGCGCCGTGACCGTCACGTCGAAGGTGCGCTCGATGCGCCGGAGGTTCTCGTCATGGGTACCGAAGAGGGTATCCAGGCCCTCCTCGGCGAGCGTCACTTGGGTCATCTTTGCGTAGTTCTCTGGGTCATGGTCGGGTAGTTTACCAGACACGAATCCCTAACCCCCGGCGAGGGTAGGAGCAAGATCCGTGCCTCGGCGGGAGGGCCGAGACGTCACTTCTTCCCGTGCTCGTAGAACCCGCGCCCGCTCTTCCGGCCCAGGCGGCCGGCGAGGACCATCTGCTTCAAGAGCGGCGGCGGGGCGAAGCGCTTCTCTCTGTACTCCTCGAACATGATGTTGGCGATGTAGTAGGTGGTGTCCAGACCCACGAAGTCGAGGAGCGTGAAGGGGCCCATGGGGTAGCCGCAGCCGAGCTGCATCCCCTTGTCGATGTCCTCGACGCTCCCCACCCCCTCCTCCAACGCCCGGATGGCGTCGAGCAGATAGGGGACCAAGAGACGGTTGACGACGAAGCCCGAGTTGTCGCGGCAGGCGATGGGCTCCTTGCCCACCGCGCGGACGAGCTCGAAGGCGCTGTCGTAGGCCTCGTCGGAGGTGAGGATCGTGCGCACGACCTCGACCAGCTTCATGACCGGCACTGGGTTGAAGAAGTGGAGGCCCACGAAACGGTCGGGGCGCTTCGTCGCCATGGCGAGCTGGGTGATGGTGAGCGACGAGGTGTTGCTGGCGAAGATCGCCTCCGGCTTGGCGACGGCGTCGAGGGCGGCGAAGGTCCGCCGCTTCTCCTCCACGTTCTCGACGATCGCCTCGACCACCAGGTCGCAGTCGGCGAGGTCGTCGAAGCCGGTCGTCCCGTGGAGGCGGGAGAGCGTCGCGTCGCGCTCCTCGGCCGCGAGCTTGCCCTTCTCCACCGCCTTGCCGAGCGAGCCCTGGATCCGGGCGAGCCCCTTGTCGAGGAAGCCCTGCTCGACCTCCCGCACCACCGTTTCGAGCCCCGCCCGCGCCGCCACCTCCGCGATCCCCGAGCCCATGAGCCCGCAGCCCAGGACCCCCACCTTCTTGATCGTCATGCGTCCCTCCTATCTGAAATGTCGTTGGTATTCATCTCCAGGATCTCCCTCCCGCCCTCCCCCGCTCCAGAAGCCCGCAGCAGCGTCAGC
>JAXDLD010000049.1:0-7770 GCA_034666805.1 Acidobacteriota bacterium | reverse complement strand
AGCGGCTCACCCAGTAGGGCACCACCACCAGGGTCCCACCGTAGGCCAGGGCCCCCCAGATCTCCCACACCGAGAAGTCGAAGGCAAAAGAGTGGAACAGAGTCCAGACATCGCACGGGCCGAAGCGGAACCAGGGGGCGGTGGACGAGAGCAGACGGGTGACGTTGGCGTGGGTCACCTGGACCCCGCGCGGCCGGCCCGTCGAGCCCGAGGTGTAGATCAGGTAGGCGAGGTTCTCCGGCCTCACCCCGGGATCGACCGGGACGATCGGAGCGACCGGCCCCTCATCCTCGCCTCCCCGATCCAGAAGGACGAGCACCGCCCGGCCGTTCGGCAGCGACGACGCCACTGTCTCGTCCGTGACGATCACCGGCACCGCCGCGTCGGTGATCAGGAGATCCAGGCGCTCGCGGGGATAGGTCGGGTCGAGGGGCAGATAGGCGCCCCCGGCTTCGAGCACCCCGAGGATCGCCACCACCAGGGCGAGCGACCGCTCGAGACAGACCCCCACCACCACCTCCGGCCCCACCCCGAGGCGCCGCAGCCGACGGGCGAGCCGCCCGGCCTGGGTTGCGAGCTCGGCGTAGCTCAAGGCCTCGCCTTCCGTGATGACGGCGAGCGCTTCCGGGGTGCGCGCCACCTGGGCCGCGAACCGCCGGTGGAGGACCGAAGCAGGCTCGCTGCCGGCGGGGATGGCGTCGTTCCATTCGGCCAGCAGCTGATGCCGCTCGGCCGCGGCGAGCAGCGGCAGCTCCGCCACGCGGCGACCCGGCTCCGCCACAGCCGCAGCGAGCAGCGCCTGGAAGTGCCCCGCTAAGCGCCCTATCGTCGACCGATCGAAGAGGTCACGGTTGTACTCCAGGGTTCCGGTCAGCCCGCCGCCGGCTGGTACGAGCGTGGCCGTCAGGTCGAACTTCGCGGTGCCGTTGTCGACCGCCAGCGGTGTGAGCCGCAACTCCGGGATCACCTGCGGCGTGAAAGGGATATTCTGCAGCACGAAGACGACCTGGAACAGCGGAGCATGGCTCAGACAGCGTTCCAGCTGCAGCTCGCCGACCAGCCTCTCGAATGGCAGATCCTGGTGGGCCAGGGCTGCGAGCATTCCCTCCTGGACCCGGGTCAGCAGCCCCCGGAAGTCCGGATCGCCCGCGAGCTGGGTCCGGATCACCAGGTTGTTGACGAAGAAGCCGATCAGGCCCTCGGTAACCAGGTGATTACGGCCGGCTACCGGCGTCCCCACGACGACGTCCTCCTGGCCGCTGTACCGGCCGAGCAGCGCCTGAAAGGCCGCCAGGAGAGCCATGAAGAGGGTCACCCCGCCGGAGAGCGCTTTTAGGTTCCGCTCCAAATCGGCCGGCAACGTAAAAGCGAGGATCGCTCCGGCGAACGTCTGGACTGCCGGCCGCGGCCGGTCGGTCGGGAGGTCCAGCGCACGAGGCGCCCCAGCGAGTTGGCGCTTCCAGTACGCGAGCTGCCGCGCGAGCACCTCACCCCGCAACCACTCCCGCTGCCAGAGCGCGTACTTCGCATACTGGATCGGCAGCTCAGAAAGCCGGGCCGGACGACCCTCCACCGCGGCCGCGTACAGCTCGGCCACCTCCTGCACCAGGACCTCCATCGACCAGCCGTCGGCCGCGATGTGATGTAAGGTCAAGAGCAGCAACTGCCGCTCTTCGGCCATCCGCAAGAGCGCCGCTCGCCAGAGGGGACCTCTCCCGAGGTCGAACGGGCGCCCGGCCTCTTCACCGGCCAGGCGTGCCGCCAGCTCCTCTCGCCGCAGCCCCCTCAAACCCGTAAGATCGACGACCGGCAGCGGGAACGGCTCGCGCGCCGGACCGATCACCTGCACCGGCCTGTCCGCGCGTGCCTTGAACACCGTGCGCAGCGCCTCGTGTCGCCGCTCCACCTGGGAGAGCGCCCAGGCCAGCGCCGCCGGCCGCAAAGGACCGTCGAGCTGCAGAGCCGACGGGATGTTGTATTTCGCGCTACCGGGCTCCAGCTGGTCGATGAACCAGAGCCGCTCCTGGGCGAACGACAACGGCAGGTCGGCGCCCGTCGGGAGTGGGAGCCGCTCCGGCACCGCAGCCACGGTGGCCATCTGCCATTCGACGGGCCGGCTCTCCACCGCGACCGGCTCCCCACCGCGCCGCGCCCGCTCGATCTCGGCGGCCAGGGAGGCGATCGTCGGGCGCTCGAAGAGGATCTTGAGCGGCAGCTCCACCTGGAGGGTCCGCCGCAGCCGCGAGATCACCTGGGTAGCGAGCAGCGAGTGTCCACCCAGGGCAAAAAAGTCGTCCTCTGCTCCCACCCGCTCTCGCCGCAGAACCTCCTCCCAAATCTTCGCCAGGGCCTCCTCCACCGGGCCGCGCGGCGCCAGATAGACCTCCTCACGGCTCCCCCTACCTTCGGGCGCGGGCAGCGCCCGCCGGTCCACCTTGCCGCTCGCGGTGAGCGGCAGGGCGGGGAGGAACTGGAAGAACGCGGGGACCATGTGCTCCGGGAGGATCTCGCGCAGTCGTCCGCGCAGCTCCGCCGCCGTCGATGCCGGCTCCCCCGCTCTCGCCACGTAGGCCACCAGCCGCCCATCCCGGGCGACGACAACGGCCTCGCGCACCCCCGGGATGGTGGCGAGCGCCGCCTCGATCTCCCCCGGCTCGACCCGGAAGCCGCGGATCTTGACCTGCTGGTCGTTGCGGCCCAGGAACTCCAGGGTGCCATCCGCCCGGTAGCGGGCGAGGTCGCCGGTCCGGTAGAGCCGCTCGCCTCTGCCGCTCACCGGATCGGGGACGAAGCGCTCCGCCGTCAGCTCGGGGCGGCGGAAGTAGCCTCGCGCCAGGCACTCGCCGCCGATGTGGAGCTCCCCCGGCACTCCTAAGGGGACCGGCCGGGAGGTCTCGTCCAACAGGTGGATACGGGCATTGGCGACGGGCGTGCCGACCGGCGGCAGGGCGGGCCAGGACCGCGACGGGCCTACCAGGGCGAAGGCGGTGGCGACGTGGCTCTCCGAGGGGCCGTACTGGTTCCACAGCCGTGCCCGCCGCAGGTGGGTGAAGAGCTCCGCGATAGGGCCGGTGACCTGGAGCTGCTCGCCGGCGGTCACCACCTCGGCGAGCGCCCACGGGTAAAGGCCGCGTTCCACCGCCGTCTCGGCGAGCTGCTGGAGGGCGACGAAAGGGAGGAAGATGCGCTCGACCTCCTCCCGGACCAGGGTCAGGAGCAGGGCCGCGGTGTCCAGCCGCACCTCCTCGGGGATGAGGACCAGGGTGCCGCCCGCAGCCCAGGTAGAGAAGAGCTCCTGACAGGAGACGTCGAAGCTCAGGGAGGCAAGCTGCAGGGTCTTGGAACCGGCTCCGAGCGTCGACTCGCCGAGCTGCCAGGTGATGAGGTTGACCAGGGCGCGGTGCGGCAGGGCGACCCCCTTGGGGACCCCGGTCGAGCCCGAGGTGAAGATGACGTAGGCGAGGTCGTCCGGCCGGGGCTCCGGGCCCGCCACCGGTCCGACCTCCGGCTCTGGCTCCACAGCATCCAGGCAGAGTGCCGTCACGCCCTCGGCCGGGAGGGTGGTGCGCAGGTCCTCCTGGGTAAGGAGCACCCGTGCCCCGGCGAGGTCGAGCATCCTGGCCAGGCGCTCCCGTGGGTAGGCGGGGTCGAGGGGGATGTAGGCGGCGCCTGCCGCGAGCACGCCGAGCACCGCGACCGCCATCTCCGGCGAGCGGCGCAGGCAGATCCCAACCGGCACGTCCGGCCCCACTCCCAGGCGGCGCAGGCGCCGGGAGAGACGCTCGGCGCGACGGTCGAGCTCGCCGTAGCTCCAACTCGCGCCCCCCCAGACCAGGGCTGCGGCGGCGGGGGTCCGCTCCGCCTGGGCCGCGAAGAGGTCATGGAGACAGCCCGGGCGGTCCGCCCCCGGTTCCTCCCAGGTGTCGTTCCACTCCGCGAGCAGTTGGTGGTGCGCCGCGGGAGGGAGGAGGGGGAGGGCCGAGAGGGGACGCTCCGGGTGCTCGAGAACGCTCCCCAGGAGAGTTTCGAGCTGCTCCCCGAGGCGGCGGACGGTCGTGGCGTCGAAGAGGTCGGTGGTGAACTCGAGGAAGCCGGCCAGGCCCCGCGGCTGCTCCCAGAACTGCAGCATGAGGTCGAACTTGGCCGTCGTCCCCTCGACCGGCAGGGGGGACAGCGAGAGCCCGGCGATCTCGGCCGCGGGCATGGGGTCGCTCTGCAGGATGAACATCACCTGGAAGAGCGGGCTGTGGCCGAGGTGCCGGTCGGTCTGCAGCTCGTCGACCAGCCGCTCGAAGGGCAGGTCCTGGTGCGCGTAGGCGCCAGAAACCCCCCGCCGCACTCGCCCCAGCAGCTCGCCGAAGGCAGGATCGCCCGTGAGATCGGTGCGGAGCACCAGGGTGTTGACGAAGAACCCGATCAGTCCCTCGATTTCGCTCCGATTGCGGTTGGCGACCGGCGTTCCCACCACTACGTCGGACTGGCAGGCGTGGCGGCCGAGGAGAGATTGGAAGACGGCGAGGAGCACTATAAAAGGAGTCGCGCACAGGTCCCGGGCGAGGGCCTGGGCGCCGCTCCAGAGCGCCTCCGGGAGCGGCAGCGGGAGAGTCCGCCCACGGGAGCTCGGGAAGACGGACCGGGGCCGATCCGTGGGCAGCTCCAGGAGGGGAGGGCTACCCGCGAGCTGCCGTTTCCAGTAGTCGAGCTGCTCGGCCACGGCTTCGCCGGCGAGCCTCTGGCGCTGCCAGACAGCGAAGTCCGCGTACTGCACGGGCAACGGCGGGAGCGGGGACGGACGGCCGCTCGCGAAAGCCCCGTAGAGCGCCCCGAGCTCGCGTACCAGCACGCCCAGCGACCAGCCGTCGCAGACGACGTGATGCAGGGTGAGCAGGAGGGTGTAGTCGCGCTCCCCCAGGTGCAGCAGCAGAACGCGGCAAAGCGGCCCGCGCGACAGGTCGAACGGCCGTTCCGCCTCATCTGCGCTCAGGCGAGCGGCTTCGGCGACCTCGGCGGTTACCGGGAGCCCCGCGAGGTCGGCGAGCGGTAGCGCTAAGGGGCCGGGGGGACCGACGACCTGGACCGCCTGCTCGTCCACCACGGCGAAGGTGGTGCGCAGCACCTCGTGCCGGCGCTCGATCTCGGCGAAGGCACGGCCAAGCGACGGGAGGGCGAGCGATCCCCGGAGCCGCAGGAAGAGCGGCATGTTGTACAAGGATTTTCCGGGCTCGAGCTGATCGAGGAACCAGAGGCGCTGCTGGGCGAAGGAGAGGGGGAAAGGACGGCCGTCCCGCGGCTGTGTCGGGATGCGCGCGATAGCAGGAGGGGTGGAGCGGGCGGCGACGGGCGGCGCCTCCGGCCGCCTGCGGCCCAGACGCTCCAGGAGGAGCTGGCGCTGGGCTGGCGAGAGCTGGGCGAAACGTTCGGCCAGGTCAGCCACCCGTCCCTCCTCCCTGCTGACCCTGCCCGAGGAAGGCCGCCACGGCGCGAGCTTGGACGTTGAGCCCGGCGTAGGTGAGACTGACCTCCTCCTCGCCATCGATCAGAAAGGTATAGAGCCGCTCCGCGGGACGCATAGCGAGGATTTCGATCAGGTTCGAGCCCTCGACCTTCGACCCGACGAATCGGGTTTTCATTCGGGAGCCCGCTGCAATGAAATTACAAATTGACCACGAACGACCTTACTGCTCGTATGTCGCTCGGAAGTCGGTCCGGCCAGCATTCCGGACATCGCCTTCCAAACAGGATTCTATCGCAGAAACAGATCAGGACAAGTATGAAGGACAAACTATGAAGGGCAAACTAAATTTTTTAAAATTCCCATTTGCGGAAATGCAAATCGGAGAGCCGGCTCGATCGCGGCCTCGGGGAACTGGTCGAGCAGCACTTCCGGCAGCTATCCCTCCAGACGGCGCAGGAGAGGGGGGTCAAGCCCAGAGCGAGTTACACAATGACACGATCTGGCCAGATCAGATGATGCCGAAAGCCCGCATGCCGCGCGCCAGCAGTCGTTTTCCCGCCATCATATCCAGAGTCGGACATATCGAAGTGGCTTTTTTCGATGCCCCTGGTTTAAGATCATATGCGGAGCCAGCGCTCCATGGGCTTAATCGATTCGACTGCCGAAAGGACAAAATGATGCCCGGAACCATTCTCGTCGTGGGAGGAACCGGAATGCTCGGCATGCCCGTGGCTCGCCAGCTCCAAGCGGATGGCTTTGATGTCCGCGTCTTTACGCGGGACGTGGAGAAGGCAGCGCGCAAGCTCGGGCCCTCCTTCGCTGTATTCAAGGGTAACGTCGGGGAGCCCGGCACACTCGAACGGGCCGTCGCCGGCTGCTCTGGCATCCATATCAACCTGCGTGGCCTGCCGGTAGGCGAAATCACTTTCGAACGTGTCGAGCGCCAGGGGACCGTCAACATCGTCGCGACAGCGGTGCGGGCGGGTGTTGGGCGCCTGACCTACCTCTCGGATCTCCACGCTCTCGCGGCGGAGAACCAGGCGCTGCCGCAAATCGCGGCCAAGCTCGCGGCCGAGGCAGCGATCCGGGCGAGCGGCATCCCTTATGCCATCTTTCGTGCCACGGTGTTCATGGAGGCTTTGAGCCATTCGTTCCGGCAGGGACGCCTCCTCGCGCCCTCCGTCCACAGCCGTTATCACCTGCTCGCCGCCGACGACTATGCCAAGATGGTGTCGCGGGTCTTCCAAGAACCCACGGCGCCCAACTCCGAGATCGCGGTTTACGGCCCGCAGGCGGTCGACTTCCACGAAGCGATCCGCCGTTACTCCGCCGTCCTGCATCCGGGGATGCGGGTGTACTCGGTGCCGGTCTGGGCTGCCTCACTGCTGGGTAGCCTGACGCGGGACCCTTTCACCCGCACCACGGCCAAGGTCCTGCGGATGTACCGGAGCGGCGAGCCGGGAGATCCGCAGAAGGCGGACCGTTCGCTGGGCACGCCCACCACCACCTTCGACGATTGGCTGCGCCAGCAGCGCCAGGAAAAGTCGAAAGCGGCCTGACGGCCCCTCGCGGAGAGGTCCTTCATGAACTGTTCCAACGTCCGGCTAGTCGCGGAGTTCCTCGCGGGCTGGCGCCGAGGCGTCAGCGACGAGTTGGAGAAAGGCCGGACCAGCGGCAGCCGCAGCGTCCAGCCGAGCCAAGCGACGCCGGCCGTCACTCTCTCCTCCCCCTCTATCCCGCACCCGCCGCGCCAGAAACACCCCAATCACCAACACCCCCGGGAACCGCCGTTCGAGCACCTCCTGCGCCGCCTTGAAGTGCGCGCCGGAGGTCAACAGGTCCTCGAACAGTCCGATCCCCTTCGGCGCCGGCGCCGCCAGGCTCTCGTCGATCTGGTAGAGCTCGGCGATCTCCCGGGCCGCAGCCGGCTGGCGCTCGCGTGGACCGCCTCCGTGCTCGCCCTCTGCACCAGGATGTGTCAAGCCACGTAGGAATCTTACCGGAGGGTAGTTCGTCGCGCCGTTAAGATTCTTACCGGATCCCTCGCCGTCGGCGGTGGAGCCAGCTGTGGGAAACGCGAAGCGTTTTCCAAGGGGTGTGGGAAGGTGCGGGGTGGGGCGGCGGGGCGCAGCTTTCCACGCTCCGTCAGATGCTCCACCGCAGGCCCCATCGCCTGTGGAAAATATCGGCGCAGCTTCAGGCGGCTCGGCCGACGGCGTTGCTCGGGCTCAACCGCGAGTTGGCGAGGCGATAGATGCCTTTGAGCTTGCGCTCGATCGCCTTGGAGAGCTCGAAGGGGTTGAGCCCGGCGCGGA
>JAXDLD010000048.1:0-5985 GCA_034666805.1 Acidobacteriota bacterium | reverse complement strand
TACCGATCTCTCGCTCTCGGGCCGGGAGTGGGAGGGGAAGCGCAGGGAGCTGGAGACCAAGCGCGAGGAGTCGGCGGGGCTCGAGCGCGAGCTGGCCGTGCGCAAGGCCGAGCGCAACCGGCTGCAGCGGATCCGCCGGGTCCAGCCCCGGCTGGGGGAGAGGCAGGACCTCCTCCTCCGCAAAGGGGAGCTGGGGGAGGTCGTCCTTCTTCCCTCCGGTTTCGCGGAGAGCCGCCGCGAGACCCGGGAGGCCCTCCGCGCCGCCGTGGAGGCCGGCTCCCGCGCCGGGACCGAGCTTGCCGAGCTGCGGCGGGAGGCGGCCGCGCTCACCGTCTCCCGGGCGGTCCTCGACCAGGCCGAGACCGTCGAGCGCCTCCACCAGGGGGTCGAGCTCTATACCAAGGGGATCGCCGACCGCTCCCGGCTCCTGGCCGAGCGCGGCGAGCTCCGCGCCCAGGCCGAGCAGCTCCTGGACGAGCTCCGGCCCGGTCTGACCGTCGAGGAGGCCGAGGCGCTCCGGCCCGCCCTCGACCGCTGGCTGCGCATCCAGGAGTTGGGCAACCAGCGCCAGGCGCTGTGGAACGAAGGCGCCCAGGCGCGCGCCGAGTCGGCGGAGGCGGAGAAGGCACTCGCCGCGGCCGGCGGTGCCTCAGCGGCGCTCCCGGCCTCGCGGGATGGGAGCTTGCTACGCCGGCATCTCGATGCCGCGCGGAAGACCGGCGACCTCGACCGCGGCATCGCCTCCGCCGCCGAGGCCCTGGTCGGCGACGAGGAGCAGCTCCGGCTCGAGCTCGACCGGCTCGGTCTCTGGCGGGGCACCCCGGAGGCGCTGGAGGCGCTGCCGGTTCCCGGCGAGGAGACCCTCCGCCGTTTCGCGGACGGCTTCGAAAATCTTGCCAATCGCCGCCGCGAGATCGAGCGCCAGCTCCGCACGCTGCGCGCCGAGCGGGCGGAGGCGGAACGGCGGCTGGATGAGATCCGCCGGGCCGGCGCCGTCCCCACCGAGGAAGAGATGATGGAAGCGCGGGCGCGCCGGGACCGCGGCTGGAGTCTCGTGCGCCGCGCCTGGCTTTCGGGTGAGGAGGTGGCGGCCGATCCCGCCGCCTATGAGCGCAGCGTAGAGGAGGCGGACGACCTCGCCGACCGCCTGCGCCGGGAGGCCGGCCGGGTCGAGGAGCAGGCGCAGCTCCTGGCCCGTCGGGACCAGCTCCGCCGGACTGTCGAGGACTTGGCGGCGGAGGACGCGGGGGTGGCGGCGGAGCAGGAGAAGCTGGAGGCGGATTGGCGGGACCTCTGGCAGCCCTGCGGGATCGAGCCGCTCCCGCCGCGGGAGATGCACCCTGCCTGGACCACCCGGCACGAGAAGCTCCGCGCCCGCGCCGAGGCCCTCCGCGCCCAGCGCCGCCAGATCGAGACCCTGCGCGCGATCCGGGCCGGGCACCGAGCGGCTCTCGTTCGCGAGTTGGAGGCACTCGCAGGCCATCCGGTCCCGGAAGGGGAGGCTCTGGAGCCCCTCCTGGTTGAGGGCGAGGAGCGGGTAAGGACCCTGGAGCGGGAGACGGCCGAGCGCGCCCGGGTCACCGCCGCCCTGCGCGCGGCCGAAACCCGCCTCGCCGACGCCCGGGAGGCCGAAGCCGCCGCCCTCGCCGCCCTGGAGCGCTGGCAGGGAGCCTGGGGGGAGGCCATCCAGGGTCTCGGCCTGGGCCGGGACGCCCTGCCCTCCCAGGCCGTGCAGGTGGTCGAGATCCTGCGCCGCGCCTTCACCAGCCTGGGCGACGCCGCCAAGCTGGAGCGCCGCGTCTCCGGCATCGATCGCGATTTAGAAACCTTCCGTGCCTCCGTCCGCGCGCTCTCCCGGGAGATCGCGCCCGACCTCGCGGACCGTCCGGCCGAGCAGGCCGCTGTGCAGCTCCAGGCCCTCTTGACCGAGGCCCGCCGCCGGTCCGACCGCAGAGAAGCCCTCGACCGCCGGACCCGGAAGCTGGAGGAGGAGGCGCGGGACGCCGAGGCCGCCCGTCGGGCCATGGAAGAGGGCTTGGCGCGGCTCGTGGAGGAGGCGGGCTCCGCCGATGCCTCCGGTCTCGAAGAGGCCGAGCGGCGCTCCGCCCAGCTCCAGGACCTGCTGCGCGACCTGGCGCGGACGGAGCGCCAGCTCTTGGAAGAGGGTGAGGGGTTGACCTTGACCGGTCTGGAGGAGGAGGCCGGGGGGATCGCCGCCGACGCCCTGCCGGGCCGGATCGAGCAGCTCGACCGCGAGATCGAGGAGCTGGAAGCGCGCTTCGGCGATCTGCGGGAAGAGCTGGGGAGAGGGGACCAGGAGCTCCGTCAGAGGACCGGCGGGGATGCCGCGGTCCGGGAGGCCGAGCGCGCCCAGGAGATCCTCGCCGGCCTCGCTGAAGACGTGGAGCGCTACGTCCGCGTCCGCCTCGCCGGCAGCGTTCTCCGGCGGGAGATCGAGCGCTACCGGGCGGAGAACCAGGATCCGCTCCTGCGCCGCGCCGGCGAGCACTTCACCGCCCTGACGGTCGGGAGCTACAGCGGCCTGCGTACCGACTTTGGCGATCGCGACGAGCCCATCCTCGCGGGCGTCCGCGAGAACGGCCGCCGGGTCCCGGTCGAGAGGATGAGCGAAGGCGCCCGGGACCAGCTCTACCTCGCCCTCCGCCTGGCGACCCTGGAGCGCTACCTCGATCATGCCGCCCATCCCGAGCCCCTCCCGTTCATCGTCGACGACATCCTCGTCAACTTCGACGACGAGCGGAGCGCGGCCACCCTTAAGGTCCTGGCCGAGCTTTCGCGTAAGACCCAGGTCATCCTCTTCACCCACCACGCCCACCTCCGCGACCTGGCGGCCGGGCTCAGGAACGGGGCGGGGGTGTTCGTGCGGGAGCTCGGGTAGGAGAGATTCTTGCTTAAGAGAAAGGCCTGATCCATAGCAACGGGACCGAGAACCTTCGCTCGTCCGTTGCCCATCATGAATGTCTTAGCAAGGAGCATGTACGATGAAGAGCAAGAAGTTGGCAAGAGGCTTGGGATGGTTCAGCATCGGCTTGGGGGCTACCCAGTTGTTGGCCCCGAGATGGCTGGGACGGCAGATCGGCGTTGGCGAGAAGACCGGGATCCTCCGCGCCCTCGGAGCCCGGGAGACGCTGACGGGGTTGACGCTCCTGGTGCCGGCCAAGGAGCAGCGGAAAATCGGGATGTGGGGGAGGGTGGTGGGCGACGTCATGGACGTGGCGCTCCTGGCGGCGGCCTTGAAGTCCGACCGCACCGAGAAGGGCCGGGTGGCCGGTGCCACGGGCATGGTCCTGGGCGTCGGCCTGCTGGACCTGTTCTGCGCCCGGCAGGTGTCGGCACGTCCAGCGGTCTGAGCCAGGCCGGGGGGGCTTCTGCCCCCCCATGGCCTCCTACAACCGGCGACACAGCGGTGGCGAGTACTACGCCGCGATCCTGGAGAAGCCGTAGGGAGCGACGGGAAGTCTCCGCCGAGCGGATCTGTTTCCTCTGAGGGGCCAGCCCGGGCCGGGGCTCCGGCCACAGTTGATATAGTGCTCGCACAACCTATGCTCCCTATCGCCCCTCTTTCGCGTTGCCACCTTCCGGCAGCCGTGTTGGCCCTGGTGTCCTGCCTTCTCGCCGCCGCGGCCTTCGCCGCTCCGGCGGGTCCGGTCGCCACCCCGATCCCGTCCCGCCCCGAAGTCTTCCACGTCCGGGTCTCCTCGATCGTCCACCCGGTGTCGGCGGAGCTGGTGGCGGATGCGATCCGGGCGGCCGACGCGGCGCATGCCACCGCCCTGGTGATCGAGCTCGACACGCCGGGGGGGCTCATGACCTCGATGCGCGCGATGTCGACCGCCATGCTCTCGGCGAAGACCCCGATCGTCGTCTACGTCTCGCCCCAGGGCGCCCAGGCGGCCTCGGCCGGTTTCTTCCTTCTCATGGCGGCGGACATCGCGGCCATGGCGCCGGGGACTAACGCCGGGGCGGCCCACCCCGTGGGGGGGCAGGGGGAGACGATCGAGGGGACCCTGGGGAAGAAGGTGGAAGAGGACGCGGCGGCCTCGATCCGCTCGCTCGCCACCCGCAACGGCCGGAACGTCGCCCTCGCCGAGGAGGCGGTGATCAAGAGCCGCTCGTTCTCGGCCGACGAGGCCCTCTCCGGTCACCTGATCGACCTCGTCGCCCCCAGCCTCCCCGCCCTCCTCGCCAAGATCGACGGCCGGCCGGTGAAGAAGGGCGAGGCGACCCTGACCTTGAAGACCGCCGAGGCGCCGCTCCGCGAGGTGACGATGTCGCCCTTGAGGAAGCTCCTGGCGACGATCGCCGATCCCAACATCGCCTACGTGCTGCTGACCTTGGGCACCCTCGGCCTGTTCTTCGAGCTCATGCACCCGGGCGCCATCCTGCCCGGGGTGGTGGGGGGGATCTGCCTGATCCTCGGCTTCTTCGCCATGTCGGTCCTGCCGGTCGACTACGCGGGGGTCGCCCTCCTCTTCCTGGCGCTCCTCTTCTTCATCGCCGAGATCAAGATCTCGAGCCATGGCATGCTGGCGGTCGCCGGCATCGTCGCGCTCGTTTTGGGCTCGCTCATGCTCTTCAAGAGCGCCGAGCCGGCGCTCCGGGTCAGCCTGAACGTCATCGTGACCCTCGCCGGCTTTTCGGCCCTGGTGGTCGGCTTCCTCTCCTACATGGTCATGCGCGCTCACCAGCTACCGGTGCGCACGGGGATCGAGGGGCTCCTCCGCGAGCTGGGAACGGCGCAGACGCCGCTCGCCCCACGGGGCAAGGTGTTCGTCCACGGCGAGATCTGGGATGCCGTGCTCGAGGGAGAAGGGGGCCGGACGGTCGCGGCGGGGGAGCCGGTCGAGGTGGTCCGAATGCAGGACCTGACGTTGACGGTGCGGCCACGCCGGCCCACATCGCCGATATCGCCAACATCGCCAACATCGCCGGTGGTACAAGGGTAGAGAGAAAAGGGGTTCGCGATGCAGCTCTATGGGATCGTCCTCGTGGTCGTCATCGGTTTTTTCCTCTTCTCGCGCTGGGTCAATATTCTCAACGAGTACGAGCGCGCCGTCACCTTCTGGCTCGGCCGCCTGTCGCGCCAGCCGAAGGGCCCGGGGCTCGTCCTCATCTTCTGGCCCTTCGAGCGGATGATCAAGATCTCGCTCCGTACCGTCGTCCACAACGTGCCGCCGCAGGACGTCATCACCCGCGACAACGTCTCGGTCAAGGTGAGCGCGGTCGTCTACTTCCGGGTGGTCGACCCGTCGCGGGCGATCGTCGGGGTCGAGAACTACTTCAACGCCACGAGCCAGATCGCCCAGACCACCCTGCGCTCGGTCCTGGGCCAAGTCGACTTGGACGCCCTCCTCTCCGAGCGCGACAAGCTCAACCTCCAGCTCCAGGACATCATCGACCGCCACACCGACCCCTGGGGGATCAAGGTCTCGGCGGTCGAGGTCAAGGACGTCGACCTGCCGCAGGAGATGCAGCGGGCGATGGCGCGCCAGGCGGAGGCGGAGCGCGAGAAGCGCGGTAAGATCATCCACGCCGCCGGCGAGCTCGAGGCGTCGGTCAAGCTGGCCGAGGCGGCGGAGATCATCGCCTCGAACCCCGTGACCTTGCAGCTGCGCTACCTCCAGACGTTGACCGAGATCGCCTCGGAGAAGAACTCGACGATCATCTTCCCCCTGCCCATCGAGATGATGAAAGCGTTCTTCCCCCGCGGGCGAGCGGAGTAAGGATCGAAGTGACCGAACCGCACCACGAGCCCAGCTACTACGAGATCGCCCTGACCAACCGTCAGGTCGTCGTCGCTTTTGTCATCCTCCTGGCCTGCCTGCTCGCCGCCTTCTTCTCCGGCGTCTGGATCGGCCGCGGCGGCGTCGACCTGCACCGCGACCAGATGGTGCGCGCCACCCCGCCTCCCCAGCCGCCGTCCGAGGGGCGCACCTTGGAGGAGCTCAAGTTCTTCGCCGACCG
>JAXDLD010000047.1:0-7957 GCA_034666805.1 Acidobacteriota bacterium | reverse complement strand
CAACGGCGTGGCGCCGATTCGCACGATCCAGGCCAATCCCTCGAACTACACCTCCCTCGTCTCCGGGCTCCAGCCGGGCGACCGCCTGCTCCTGGCCGCCGGCACCTACACCCAGGGGCTCTGGCTGCACAACCTGAACGGCCAGGCCGGCCGCTGCATCGTCGTCGAAGGGCCGGCCACGGGCTCCCCCGCCCTCTTCCTGGGGAGCGACAACTTCAATACCGTGAGCCTCCACAACGCGAGCTATGTCGCCGTCCGCTACCTGACGCTCGACGGCCAGTCGAAGCAGGGGGACGGGGTCAAGGCCGAGGGGCCCTCGACCTACACCCATCACATCACCATCGAGCGCCTGACCATCCGCAACCACAACTACAGCGAGCAGATCGTGGGGATCTCGACCAAGTCGCCGGCCTGGAACTGGGTGGTGCGCTACAACACGATCGAGAAGACCGGCACCGGTCTCTACTTCGGGATCGCCGACGGCAGCGTCGAGTTCGTCAACGGCCTGATCGAGCACAACCTGGTGCAGTCGACGATCGCCTACAACATGGAGATCAAACACCAGAAGCAGCGGCGGACGGCGCTCGGCATCCCGGCCTCGGGGACGACGATCATCCGCCACAACGTCTGGGACAAGGAGACGGGCTACGCGACGGGCACCTGGGCGACCCCCAACGTCTTGGTCGGCTACTGGCCGCTCACCGGCCCGGGCTCGACCGACACCTACCAGATCTACGGCAACGTCTTCTACCAGAACCCGGTCGAGGCCCTCTTCCAGGGCGAGGGCAACATCGCCCTCTATGACAACCTTTTCGTCAACCGCTCCGGCCCGGCGATCCACATCCAGCCCCACAACGACAAGCCGCGGGCGATCGACATCTTCCACAACACCGTCCTCGCGACCGACGTCGGCATCCAGATCTACGGCGGCGACCCCGCCTACCGCCAGCGGGCGCTGGGCAACGCCGTCTTCGCCGCCACCCCGCTCTCCGGCGGCCAGCAGCTGGGGAACGTCCTCGGCAGCTACGCCGCCTCGACCGGCGTCCTCTTGAACCCGATGGCGCCCCTGGGCACGATCAATCTCTACCCCAAGACCGGGGCCCTCCAGGGGAGCGCCTTGGACACCACCGGCCTCACCGGCTACCTCGACTGGAACCTGGACTTCAACGGCGCCAGCCGTCTCACCAGCTTCCGCGGCGCCTACTCGGGAGACACCACCAATCCCGGCTGGCAGGTCAGCCTGGCGATCCAGCCGTAAAAGGACACGTAAGGGCTCGGCGGTTCCGGGAAGGGATCCCGGGACCGCTCCCTACTTGCGGAGCCGCACCCGGATCCCGGCCTGGGCCTGCTCTTTGGACATCTTCTCCAGGGTGGGCAGGTCGTACTCCCAGTAGAGCGTGTGCCCGTCGCGGCGGGTGGCGTTCGACTCGACGACCTCCATGGGGGTGTCGAGCTTGAAGGCGACCCGGAAACCCTTGAAGGCGTCCGCCATCTGCTGCTTCATCTCCGGCGTGAGCTCGGGTCCACCCTTCTCCTCCTGCTGCTTCTTGAGCGGGTCGACCGCGGCGCTGGTCAGGAGGACGGTCTTGCCCTCGTCCTTGACCTTGATGCCGGAGAACGGCTCGTCGTAGGGGTTCTTGGGGCCGGGCTGCCGCTCCGCCTCGTCCTTGGTGAAGCGGATCTGGCCGAGCTTGGCCACGTCGTCGAAGCGGAACTTGAAGTGGGCGCGCATCTTCAGGCCCTGGTCCTCGGCCCCGCCGTCCAGGAGCTGGACCCCCTTGGGGAGGCTCTTCTCGAACTCGGCCCGCTTGGCCGCGAAGTCGTCCGCCGGGCTCTTGTCCTTCTTCGAGGCGAGGAAGTCCTTCTTCGCCTTCTCGATCTCGGCCGGGGTCGGGTCGCCCTTGGTGCCCGCCATCTCGCGCTGCATGCGGAGCATCATGAGGGCCATGGGCTCGAAGTTCACGGTCATCGAGAAGCCCGCCGTCCCCGAGAGGTCCTTCTCCAGGCTCATCGACTGCTCGATATCGAAGCAGCCGGCGAGCAGGGCGGAGACCGCGGCCAGGACGAGGAGGGCGCACGGGCGGATCGTCTTCATAAAGGCTCCTTTTTTTGAGGATGCGACTTCAGGAGTTTAACCCAGGCCGCGGCTTCACCCAGGTCACGGCGCGCCCGGCAAGCTCCTTGCTAGAACGCCGTCCGGGAGGAAACCATGTCTCAAGGCTCCACCGGAAACGTCATCGCCGCTCTCGCCAGCTTCTGCATCCCGGGCCTGGGTCAGCTCCTGCAGGGGCGGATCGGCAGGGCCTTCTTCCACTTCATCATGGGCGTGGTCCTCTGGTTCTTCCTGCTCGGCTGGCTCGCCCACATCTGGTCGGCGATCAACGCGGCCCGCTATAAGGGCTGATCACTCCGCACCCATAATCGCCTTCACCCGCCCGACCTGACCGTCGGCCAAGCGGACCTTGATCCCATGCGGGTGGCTGGGCGAAGGGGTGAGGATGTCGCGCACGACGCCCTTGGTCCGCTTGCCGGTCCGCTGGTCCTGTTTGAGGACGATCTCGACCGTGAGCCCGGGGCGGAGGTCCTTGCGGTTGCGGCCGTCCATGGCGTCATCCTAGCCCACTCCTCTCCGGGTGGTGCCAAAGCCTGGTACGGGCCATAATGTCCGGGCATGAAGCCGAAGGTCTATATCGAAACCACGGTGGTCAGCTACCTGACGGCACGCGCCAGCCAGGATGTTGTCGTTGCAGGGCACCAGCAGACGACCCGAGAGTGGTGGCGCACCTGCCGCGAGCGCTTTGATCTGGTAGCGTCGCAGCTTGTGCTCGGAGAGGCGGCCGCAGGCGATCCTGAAGCGGCTCGCGAGCGCTTGGACGTGCTCGCGGAGCTGAGCCTCCTGGAGGTCACCGCGGAAGCCTCGGCGCTGGCTCGGCACTTGGTAGAGTCCGCGTCCATTCCTGTTAAGGCAGCCCAGGACGCCCTGCACATCGGTATCGCGGTGACGAATGGCGTTGCTTTTTTGGTAACGTGGAACTGCAGGCACCTGGCGAATGCGGCTCTCCGGACGAAGATCGAGGAGACCTGCCGAGCTGCCGGGTATGAGCCGGTGGTGCTCTGTACACCCGAAGAGCTACTGGAGGACTGAAATCATGCAGGACGACCCCATCGTCGAAGAGGTGCGCAAGGTACGCGAAGCCTATGCGGCCAAGTTCAACTACGATTTGGAGGCGATCTTTCAGGATCTCAAGCGGCAGGAGCGGGAGAGCGGACGGAGCTTTGTGTCGTACCCGCCGCGGCGGATCAGCAAATCTCCCGCCGAGGCCGCTTGAAGGCCTGATCGTCGCAGTGCGCAGAGCGCGCCTCTATCCGCGATCCGCGAGGAGCAGCGTCCAATCGCCCGGCACCTCCCACTCGGCCCGGCCCACCCGCTCCCAGGCGAAGAGGGGGACGAGATCCGCCGGCCGGCAGGGCTCCGGGCGGTCGAGAAGGCCGAGCGAGAAGCCGAGATAGCCGGCCAGGGCTTCGGGGCGGACCCCCTGCTCGCGCAGGGATTTGAGGGTAAGGCCGGCGGCGCGCTTCGAGAGCTTCTCTCCCCCCTCCCCCACGATCAGGGGCACGTGGGCGTAGACCGGGACCTCCCCGCCCAGTGCCTCGATCAACTGGATCTGCCGCGCCGTCGAGGCCAGAAGGTCGGCGCCGCGGACCACCTCGTCGATCCCCATGAGGAGGTCGTCCACTACTACCGCGAGCTGGTAGGCGTAGAGGCCGTCCCGGCGCTTCAAGACGAAATCTCCCACGGTGCGATCGACCCGCTCCTCGACCGGCCCGTGCACGCGGTCGACGAAACGGACCGGGCGGTCGTGGACGAGGAAGCGGAGGGCGGCATCGGAGGCACCGGGGCGCTCGGCGCGCGTCAGGCGCTCGTACCAGCCGGGCGGGAGGTCCCGGGGGCGAAACTCGGCCGGGTAGGGAGGCAGCGCCTCCGCGCCGTGGGGTGCCGAGGCCAGGGTCTCGAGCTCGCGCCGCGAGCGGCGGCAGGGGAAGAGCCGGCCGGCGGCGGCGAGCCGGGCGAGGGCCTCCTCATAGAGCGGCCCGCGCGCCGACTGCACGTAGGGCGCGTGCGGGCCGCCGACGTCCGGCCCCTCGTCCCAGTCGAGGCCGAGCCAGGCCAAGTCGGCGCGGATGGCCTCCGCCATCCCCGGCACCACCCGGGGCGGGTCGAGGTCCTCGGTCCGCCAGACGAGAGTCCCGCCCCGGCTGCGCACGGAGAGCCAGGCGGCGAGCGCGGTGCGGGCGTTGCCGACGTGGAGCTCCCCGGTGGGCGACGGGGCCCAGCGGCCGCGTGGGGGGACCGGCATCCTCAAGGGAGCAGCAGCACCTTGCCGATGCTCCCCCGGCTCTCCAGGAAGGCATGCGCCTCCGCTCCCTCGGCCAAGGGGAAGCGCGCCGAAATCCGCACCTGGAGCTGACCCGAGCGCACCCACTGGAACAGCTCGCCCGCCCGGCGGACCCGCTCCTCCCAACCGTTGAGCACATTCCACAGGTCGCCGCCCGTCAAGCTCTTCGAGCTGTCCATCAGCATCGCCGGGTCGACCGGCGCCGGCTTGCCGCCCGCCATGCCGTAGAAGACGACGTGGCCGCCCGTGCGCACGGCGGCGAAGCTCTCCGGAAGGGTCGTGCCCACGGAGTCGTAGGCGACGTCCGCCCCCCGGCCGCCGGTCGCCTCCCGGAGACTGCCGAGCCAGTCTTGCCTGTAGAGGAAGACCCCGTCCGCCCCGGCGGCGAGCGCCGCGGCGCGTTTCTCCTCGGAGGAGGTCAGGCCGTAGACCCGGGCGCCCAGGAGCTTGGCGATCTGGACCAGGAGGAGCCCCACTCCGCCGGCCGCGGCGTGGACCACCGCGGTCTCCCCCGGCCGTAGCGGGTGGCTGTCGCGGGTCAGGTACTGGGCGGTCAGGCCCTGAAGGAGGAGGCCGGCCACGGTTTCGAAATCGATGTCGTCCGGCAGGGGGATCAGCCGGTCGAGCGGCACCCGCACCTTCTCGGCGTTGGCGAACGGGCTGTCCGCGAGGCCCACCCGGTCACCCGGGGAGAACCGTGGCAGATCCCCCTCTCCCGGCTCGACCGACTCCACGACCCCCGCCGCCTCATAGCCGGGGACATAGGGCGGCGACCCGGCAAGGTGGTACTCCCCCCGCCGCCGGTAGACGTCGGCGAAGTTGAGCCCGATGGCCGCCGTGCGGACGATCGCCTGCCCCGGCGCCGGTACCGGGTCAGGAAGGTCGCGGTATTCGAGGACCTCGGGGCCGCCGAAGCGGTCGAAGCAGAGGGCTTTCATCCGCCGATCCTATCCTGCGGTACAGTCGCGGCCATGGCGACGGACGGCAGGCACCGCATCGGCCTCGCGCTCGGCGGCGGCTCGGCGCGGGGTTGGGCGCACGTCGGCGTCCTCCGCGGCCTCGCGGAGATGGGGATCACCCCGGACGTGATCGCCGGTACCTCGGCCGGAGCGCTGGTCGGCGCCGCCTACGTCTGCGGCAAGCTCGACGACTTCGAGCGCTGGATCGGCGGGCTCGTCTGGAGCGACGCCGCCTCCTACCTCGACTTCGGGCTGGTCGGCGGGTTGATCAAGGGCAAGAAGCTGTTCAAGTTCTTCGGCAACCATATCGCCGACCAGCCCATCGAGACTCTGCCGATGCCCTTCGGCGCGGTGGCGACGGATCTCGAGACCGGCGCCGAGGTATGGATGAAGGAGGGTTCGCTCTTTGAGGCCGTCCGCGCCTCGATCTCCGTCCCCGGCCTGCTCCGGCCGGTGCTCCACGAGGGACGCTGGTGCGTCGATGGCGGCCTTGTCGATCCGGTGCCGGTAGCGTTCTGCCGCTCGCTCGGCGCCGACCTGGTGATCGCGGTCGACGTCAACTCAACGTCGGCGAAGTTCAAACCGATTGCCGCTGTGCGGACGATCGCGTGCCCCGGCGCCGGAACCGGGTCGGAGAGGTCGCGGTATTCGGACCTCGGGGCCGCCGAAGCGGTCGAAGCAGAGGGCCTTCGTGGACAGATCCTATCCTCTCCGCTGGACCGGGGTTGCCCGACCCACCGCCAAGCCTTAACCCGGGGCGGCTTCGGGAGTCATCAGCTCTTCTTCCGACAGTCCGAGTTCGCGAAGGATACCGCGGCCGATCTTCGGGGCGGGCCACGCGCCGACGCGGAGAAGGTGCGAGCAAGCCCGCGCGAAACCGGCCCGCTGTACCGGGGTTAGGGCGGGATGCTCCAGCCAGGATCGCACCATTTCGCAGACTTCCTCCTGCTTGCCCTGTTCCCCCCAACGCACCGCCAACGGCAGGAGTGGTGAGAGGTAGTGCCCCACAGCTCCCAGCCGACCTGCTTGGAATAGATCCTTCGCTTGCGTCAAGCCGGTCGAGAGAAGAACCCGGTCCGGTGGGGCGGTCGGGTTTTCGGCCCGTCGAAACAGTTCCTGTGTTGTCTCGGTTCCAGGTCGCTGATGCATACCTGTGACGGGACTCAAAGCATGTCGGACAGCGGCCGAAAGACGATCTCCATTCGGGGCGGGCCCGAAATCGCGCTGCCACTCCGCGGCGTTGAGAACGATCCAGCGGAGCTCGGAAATCCGTAGAAGGCGGGGACGAGTGAGGCATGAAATCAGGAGGTAAACACGCCCCCGCTCCCGAGAGTTCTGGCGCAACCAGATGAGGGCCTGCCGGGCGGCCTGCCTCCATTGGAGGTCGGTCAGCCCGGGCCGTCTGAGCAAGCTATTCAACAGGAAGTCGAGATCGGGATAAGAGGAGTTATGCTCACACCACTCCAGGCCCATTCGGACTGCTCTGGATTCCTCTTCGGAAGGCAGGTCTTTGACTCTGAGCGCCTCGCTCAAGAGAAAACTCGCATTCCTTGAATCGATGAGTGTCCTGTCAAGAGCCAACCTAGCCGCGCGAATGCGATCAGCGCGACTGAGACTGGGTCGCGCAAAGAGGGGGGGGAAGACGAACTCCGCGTCTATGAGATCGAGATGCACGGGAAGCCAACGCAACGCTGCGTGGATCGCAGCGGTTTCATGTACTGTGCCAAGATCGGGTCGTTCGAGAAGAGGTGGAAGAATGAATCCCCCACCTATTTCCAGCGGGAAGTGTTCCAACCAATCCAGGCTTCGCTGGATCACCTCATGCGCTGCAATCGCTTGCTGGGAGCGATCTCCCAGATCGGAACGCTTTACTAGAGGGCATAGGACAAACTGCGCATCTTTCTCTTCTGGAAAATGTTCGAGCCATTGGAGCGCCTGGCCGATTGCTTCCTGGGACCTATCACCTAGATCCAGACGTTCAAGTAGAGGACGGAGGACAAACCGCGCATCCTTCTCCTCTAGAAAGCATTCCAGCCATTGGAGCGCCCGGCCGATCGTCTCCTGGGACCTATCACCTAGATCCAGACGTTCAAGTAGAGGACGGAGGACAAACTGCGCATCCTTCTCCTCTAGAAAGCATCCCAGCCATTGGAGCGCCCGGCCGATCGCTTCCTGAGAGCGATCGCTCAGATCGGGGCGCTCTACTAGAGGACGGAGGACAAACTGCGATTCTTCTTCTTCTGGAAAGCGTTCAAGCCATAGGAGCGCCCGGCCGATCGCTTTCTGGGCACGATCGCCCAGATCGGGACGCCCGAGCAGAGAGTGAAGGACAAACTGCGCCTCCTTCTCCTCTGGAAAGCGTGCAAGCCACTGGAGCGCCCGGCCAATCGCTTCCTGGGCGCTATCGCCCAGATCGGGACGCCCGAGCAGAGAAGAAAGGACAAACTGCGCCTCCTTCTCCTCCGGGAAGTGTGCGAGCCACTGCAGTGCTCGGCTGACTGCTTCCTGGGAGCTATCGCCCAGAGCGGGACGCCCGAGCAGAGAAGAAAGGACAAACTGCGCCTCTTTCTCCTCCGGGAAGCGTGCGAGCCACTGCAGTGC
>JAXDLD010000046.1:0-22983 GCA_034666805.1 Acidobacteriota bacterium | reverse complement strand
TAAGGGCGGGGTGGGGAAGACGGCGATGGCGGCGACCCTCGGGCGGGCCCTGGCCGACGCCGGGCGGCGGACCCTCGTGGTCGAGGTCGATCCGCGGGAGAACGTCCACCAGATGTTGGGGGTGCCGCCCTCGGGCGGCGAGATCCTCCCGGCGGGGCCGCGGCTCTGGGTGCAGAACTTGAAGCCCCGGCAGGTCCTGGACGAGATCGTCCGCGAGCAGGTGAAGATCGAGTTCCTCGTCCAGAGGGTGCTCGCGAGCTCCGGCTACGAGCAGTTCGCGTCCGCCGCCCCGGGCTTAAAGGAGCTCGCGGTCCTCGGCCACGCCTACCGGTTGCGGCGGGGCCGGGTGCGCGGCGCACCGGAGCTCGACGCCGTCGTCCTCGACGCCCCGGCGACCGGCCATGGAGTCACCCTCCTCACCTCGCCAAAGGTGGTCTCCGAGGCCATCCACCAGGGGCCCTTCGGGCGGATGGCCGGCGAGCTCGCCGACTGGATGGCCGACCCTGGGCGCTCTGGAGTCGTCGTCGTCACCCAGGCCGAGGAGATGCCGGTCGAGGAGGCCCTGGACCTGATCGACACCCTGGGAGAGCGCTTCGGGCGCGGCCCGGAGCTCCTCATCGTCAACGGCCTCTATCCGCCCCTGGACGGGGAGGGAGACGGCAGCTCCGCGGGCAGCCCCCAAGGCAACCCCCAAGGCCACCCGGAAATTGACCTCTGGCGCCGCAGGCGGGCGCTCAACGAGCGTGAGCTGGCGCACCTCCAGTCGCGCTGGCACGGTCCCACCGCTCTCCTACCGCAGCTCCCCCTCGACCGCGGCCCGGCCTTGATCGCGGCCTTGACAGCCTGCCTCCTGGAGCGGGAATGGAGCTGATCTCTTCCGCTCACCCGCTCCTCATCTTCGTCGGCTCCGGCGGGGTGGGGAAGACGACCCTCGCCGCCGCCACCGGTGTGCTCTCCGCCCGCGCCGGACGGGACACTCTGGTGATGACCTTCGACCCCTCGCTCCGCCTGAAGCAGGCCCTCGGGGTGGGGGAGGCGGCGCGGGAGCACGAGGTGCCGGTCGACCTTGGGGCGTTCGAACCGGCCGGCCGCCTCGACGCCAGCCTCTTGGATGCCAAGCGGACCTTCGACCGGCTGATCGAGCGCTACGCGCCCGACCCCGAGTCGCGCTGGCGCCTCCTCGGCAACCGCTTCTACAACCAGCTCTCCGGCAGCCTCGGAGGCATCCTCGAATACATGGCGGTCGAGCGGCTCTTCGAGGTGGTGGCGGACGGCCGCTACGACCAGGTGGTCCTCGACACCCCACCGACCCGCCAGGCGCTCGACTTCCTGGAGGCCCCGGCCCGCATCGTCTCCTTCCTCGACAGCGGCGCCCTCCGCATGGGCATGAAGCCGTGGTTCGACGAGGAGGGCCGGTTGAAGGCGGCCAAGGGCTGGGGTGGCTTCGGCCGCCGGGCCGAGCGCTTCCTGGACGACGTCGTCGGGCTCGACCTGCTGCGCGACATGGCCGAGTTCTTCCAGGCCTTCGCTCCTCTCTACGCCGGCTTCCACGAGCGGGCGGAGGCGGTCGAGGCGCTGCTCCGCTCGCCCAAGACGCTCTTCGTTCTCGTCAGCGGGCCGGGCGAGGAGCGCATCCCGGACACCCTCTTTTTCGCCCGCCGTCTGGAGGCCGCGGGCTACCACCTGGGGCCGATCGTCGTCAACCGGGTCCACCCCCCCTTCGCCAACCCGGCCGAGACCGGGGCTCCCGCCCTCGATCCGGCCGAGCCCTGGCGGGTCGACGGCCGGCGGCTCCTCGCCTGGCTGGGCGAGCGCGACCGCCAGGGCCTGACCCAGCTCGCCGGCCTCCTCTCGGAGCAGCCGCTCGTTGCACTGCCCCTCCTGCCCGAGGAGCCGACCGACCTGCCGGCGCTCGCCGCGCTCGGCGAGGACCTGGCAAGGCGGCTGCAGAGCCAGTAGACGAGATCAACAGAAAGGATGCTTATGGACATCGCGGTCGCGAACGACGAGAAGGGCCGGCAGTTCCACGCCGAGGTCGACGGGCACCGGGCGCACCTTGACTATGTGAAGCAGAAGGACGGCACGTGGAACCTCGTCCATACCGAGGTCGACCCCGCCCTGCGCGGCAAGGGGGTGGGGGAGGCGCTCGTCCGCCACGCCCTGGACGCGGCGCGGAGTGGGGGAGTCAAGGTTATCCCCAGCTGCCCGTTCGTCAAGAAGTTCGTCGAGCGCAACCCCGAGTACCGGGACCTGGTCGCCGCCGCGTAACGGATCGGGATCTCCGGCGCCTGTAGAGGCACGGAGGGGAGCTCGCCGCGGACGCGCCGCGGGGCGCCGCTCCGCCGACCCGGCCTCAAGACCCCAAGGAGATCCCATGGCTCACATCGCCCAGATCCATTACCACAAGGCGCAGGCGCGCCTCGAAGTCGTCGTCCCCAAGGGGACCCTGCCGAGCGCGACCGCCCGGCTGAACGAGACCCTGACCCGGGATCTCATCCCCAAGCTCACCGGCCACCAGGCCTGCCTCTCCGGCCTCGAGCTCATCATCCGCGAGGAGCTCGCGGACGTCATCCAGGTCGACATCGAGACCGGCAAGATCGGCCCCGCCGGTATCGGCGCCGGTGGCGCCGGTAAGGTCGGCGGCTAACCCGTCCACCGCGCGAGAGGGGACCGCCCGGCCATGATCACCTTGGAAACCTCGGCTCCGCGACCGGCGGAACCCTCCGCGCCGCTCACCCGGCTCGGGGTGGGAGTGCTCTACAACCCGGCCCTGCCGGATTTCCTGCGCTCCGACCTCGACGCCCTCGACTACCTGGAAGTGATCCCCGAGATGTTCTGGACCGACCGCGGGCTCGGCGGCGGGGAGGGCGCGGACCGCTTTCGCGAGATCGAGGCCACGGTCGAGGTGCTCGACTTGGTGGCGGCGGAGCGGCCGGTGATCGCCCACAGCGTGGGTCTCTCGATCGGCAGCGCCGACCTTTTCGACCGCGAGCGCATCGAGCAGATCGCCCGCTGGCACGCGCGCTACCGCTTCCCCTGGCACAGCGACCACCTCTCCTTCCTCCGCATGGGCGGCCCGGACGGGCACGAGATCCATGCCGGCTTGGCCGTTCAGGTGCCCTACGACGAGGAGGTGCTGGCGCTGATCGCCGGCCGCATCCGCGCGGTCCAGGAGCGAGTCGCGACCCCCTTTCTGCTCGAGAACAACGTCTATTACGTCGATCTCCCGGAGCAGGAGATGAGCGAGCCGGAGTTCTTGAACCGGCTCACCCGGGAGACCGGCTGCGGTCTCCTCTTGGACGTCCACAACGTCTACACGAACGCCCTGAACCACGGCTTCGACCCCCACGCCTTCGTCGACCAGCTCGACCTCGGCACGGTGGTCGAGGTCCACGTCGCCGGGGGCAACGAGCTCGCCGGGATGTATACCGACTCGCACGCCGGCCCCTGCCCGGAACCGGTCTGGGAGCTGCTCGGCCGGGTGGTGGCGGGCGCCCCCCGGCTCGCCGGCGTCACCTTCGAGTTTCACGCCTCCTACTACCCGCTCCTGGGGCCCGAGGGTATCCGCCGCCAGCTCGACCGTGCCCGCGAGGTCTGGGCGGCGGCAGGGTAGACCCGATGTCCCTCGCCGGCTTCCAGCACGCCCTCTGCGAGCTCATCGCCTCGCCCGCCCTCTGCCGGCGGCTGGCGGCGTCGGCGACATCGGCGGCATCGGCGGCGGGGGAGGCGGGGGAGGACGGCGGGGTGCTGGGGCGTTACGCCTTGACCGAGCGGGAGGAGCGCCGTCTCCTCGCCGTGGCGCGGCAGCGCGGCATGGCCACCAACTGCACCCTCTACCGGGCGAACCGGCTGAGCCCCCTGCGCTCGTTCCTGCCCCGCACCTGCGCCCTCCTCGGCCCCCGCCTGCGGGCCGAGCTCGACGCCTATCTGGAGGTCCACCGGGAGACCGACCTCGAGTTCCGGCGCGAAATCGAGGCCTTCGGGCGCTCTCTCCTCGGCCGCTGGGAGGCGGGGGAGATCCCCATCCCCGCCCTCCCGGAGGTCGTCGCCTTCGAGCTCGCGGCCCACGAGCTGCAGTCCCTGCCGCGGCGCGATGTCCTCGCGCGCCTTGAAGCCGAGTCCGGGGCGGGTCCCTCGCGGCTCCACCCGCTGGTCCGGGTGCTCCGCTTCCGCTACGATCCCGCCGCCCTCCTCCCGCCCCTGGTCGCCGGGGAGCCCCTGCCCGCGGACCTCCCCGAGGGGGAGTTCTTCCTCCTCCTCGACGCCCGCTCCGACGAGATGACCTCGAGCGCCCTCCCTCTGGCCCTCGGCCGCGCCCTCTCCGGGCTCGGCGGTCCCGGCGGGCCGCCGCTGCTGCGTCAGGACGAGGCGGACCTCGCGGCGGCCGGGCTCGTCGTCCGCGGCTGACGCCGTCTCCGATTCCGTCGAGGGTGCCAGGCGGTTCGCGACGCTGCACAGGCTGGGATGTCATATGCTACCCAGTCGCCGCCCGCTTAGGCGGCGGGGAGGGGCTCGCCCCCTCCGCAACTCGAAAGGACCTGGCGAACATGAGCACGGAGATCAGAACCCCCTTGAACTGGTATGGCGGGGGTGTGGATACGGACGTCGACGAGACCGAGGAGTGGCTCTCCGCTTTAGAAGAGGTGGTCGAGCTGGAGGGCGGGGAGCGCGGCCAGTACCTGCTGCGGAAGCTCCTGGAGAAGGGCTATGAGAAGGACGTCACCCTCCCCTTCACCGGCAACACCCCCTACATCAACACCATCCCAGTCGCCCAGCAGCCCCCCTACCCGGGCGACCGGACCATCGAGCGCCGGATCAAGAGCATCGTGCGCTGGAACGCCATGGCGCTCGTCGTGCGGGCGAACAAGAAGTTCCCCGGCCTGGGCGGCCACATCTCGACCTTCGCCTCCTCGGCGACCCTCTACCAGGTCGGCTTCCACCACTTCTTCCGCGGCCGCGGGGCGGACGGCTTCTCGGGTGACACCGTCTTCTTCCAGGGGCACGGCTCGCCCGGCATCTACTCCCACGCCTTCCTCGAAGGGCGGATCAGCGCCGACCAGATGGAGAACTTCAGGCGCGAGCTGGAGCGCGGCGGCGGTCTCGCCTCCTATCCGCACCCCTGGCTGATGCCCGACTTCTGGGAGTACCCCTCGGTCTCCATGGGCCTCTCCCCGATCACCGCCATCTACCAGGCCAAGTTCAACCGCTATCTGGAGGACCGCGGCATCCTCGACACCAGCGGCCGGCGGGTCTGGGCCTTCCTGGGCGACGGCGAGACCGACGAGCCGGAGACCTTGGGCGCCATCACCCTCGCCTCCCGCGAGCGGCTCGACAACCTGACCTTCGTCATCAACTGCAACCTGCAGCGCCTGGATGGCCCGGTGCGCGGCAACGGCAAGATCGTCCAGGAGCTGGAGACCGCCTTCCGCGGCGCCGGCTGGAACGTCGTCAAGGTGCTCTGGGGGAGCGACTGGGACCCTCTGATCGAGCGCGACAACACCGGGCTTCTCATCCAGCGGATGAACGAGGTGGTCGACGGCCAGCTCCAGAAGTACACGGTCGAGCCGGGCAACTACGTGCGCCGGGACTTCTTCGGCAAGTACCCGGAAACCCTGAAGCTGGTCGAGAGCTACACCGACTCCCAGCTCCGCAGCCTCCGCCGGGGCGGCCACGACCCGGCCAAGGTCTACGCCGGCTTCAAGGCGGCGATCGAGTGCAAGGGAATGCCCACGGTCATCCTCGCCCAGACGATCAAGGGCTACGGGATGGGGGAGGCCGGCGAGGGCCGCAACGTCACCCACCAGCAGAAGAAGATGAACGACGACGAGCTGCGCTTCTTCCGCGACCGCTTCGATATCCCGATCTCCGACGCCGACCTCCACGAGGCCCCCTTCTACCGGCCGGCCGAGGACAGCGAGGAGGTCCAGTATCTGAAAGAGCGGCGCCGCGCCATGGGCGGCCCGGTGCCCAGCCGGCGGGTGAAGAAGGAGCCCCTGGCGATCCCCGAGCCGTCCTACTTCAAGGAGTTCTTCGAGGGCTCGGACCGCGAGGTCTCGACCACCATGGCCTTCGTGCGCATGCTGACCCAGCTCCTGAAGCACCCGGACATCGGCAAGCAGATCGTCCCCATCGTGCCGGACGAGGCGCGCACCTTCGGCATGGAGTCGCTCTTCCGCCAGTTCGGCATCTACTCCCACGCCGGCCAGGTCTACGAGCCGGTCGACAGGTCGATGCTCCTCTACTACCGGGAGGCCAAGGACGGCCAGATCCTGGAGGAGGGGATCACCGAGGCGGGCTCGATGGCCTCCTTCATCGCCGCCGGCTCCGCCCACGCCACCCACGGGATCGACATGATCCCCTTCTTCATCTTCTACTCGATGTTCGGCTTCCAGCGGATCGGCGACCTCATCTGGGCGGCGGCGGACCAGCGCACCCGCGGCTTCCTCTTGGGCGCCACTTCCGGGCGGACGACCTTGAACGGCGAGGGGCTCCAGCACGAGGACGGCCACAGCCACGTCCTCGCCAGCACGGTCCCCAACCTCGTCACCTACGATCCGGCCTACGCCTATGAGATCGCGGTGATCATCGAGGATGGCCTCAAACGGATGTACCGTGACCGGGAGGACATCTTCTACTACATCACCCTCTGCAACGAGAACTACCCGATGCCGGGGAAGCCGGAGGGGGCGGACGAGGGGATCCTGAAGGGCCTCTATAAGCTCAAGCCCGCTACAGGCGGCGACCCGGCGAAGAAGGTCCACCTCCTGGGGAGCGGCTCGCTCCTCCGCGAGGCGGTGCGCGCGCAAGGCATCCTCGCCGAGAACTACGGGGTCGCCGCCGACGTCTGGAGCGCGACCTCCTACAAGGAGCTCCGTCGCGAGGCCCTGGAGGTCGAGCGCTGGAACCTCCTCCATCCGGCCGACGAGCCGCGGAAGCCCTACGTCGCCCGGCTGTTCGAGGGCGAGGAGGGGCCGGTGATCGCGGTCTCCGACTACATGAAGCTGGTCCCCGACCAGATCGCCCGCTGGCTCCCCGGCCGTTTCTACAGCCTGGGGACCGACGGCTTCGGCCGCAGCGAGACCCGGGAGGCGCTCCGCCGTTTCTTCGAGGTCGACGCCGAGTGCGTCGCCCTGGCCGCGCTGGGGCAACTGGCCGACCGGGGAGCGATCCAGCGTTCCACCCTGGCGCAGGCCGTCCACGAGCTCGGGATCGATCCCGACAAGCCCGATCCCCTGACCTCTTGAGGACCGCTTGAACCACAGGCGGCCGGCCGCGGAATAACTCTAGAGGGGCGGAAGTTCTGTTCCGCAAGCTATACGGATCAATCGCGGGTCTACGGATTCGCTAACCATCTCAGAAGGAGATCGGTCATGAAGAGCAAGAGATTCGTCGTCGCGCTGCTGCTGGTGCTGGCGCTCCCGGCCCTGGCGAGCGCCGCCCCCGTTACCTACAAGGTCGACCCGGACCACAGCTCCGTGACTTTCAGCATCCGTCACTTCGTCTCGAACGTCCAGGGTCGTTTCAAGGACTTCGACGGCACCGTCAAGTACGACAAGGCGAATCCGGCGGCGTCCACGGTCGAGTTCACCGCCCAGGTGGCCTCGATCGACACCGACAACAAGGACCGCGACAACCACTTGAAGACGCCGGAGTTCTTCGACGCGGCGAAGTACCCCACCATGACCTTCACCAGCACCTCGGTGAAGCCCAAGGACGCCAACACCCTGGACGTGACGGGCAACCTGACCATCCACGGGGTGACCAAGCCGGTGACGATCCCGGTCTCCGTCCTCGGCACGGTGACCACCAAGGGTGGCGAGAAGGCCGGCTTCGAGACCTCCTTCACGGTCGACCGCAAGGCCTACGGCGTCGAGTGGAACCGGGTCCTGGACACCGGCGGCACCATGCTCGGCAACGACGTCAAGATCAGCATCTCGGTCGAGGCCAACACCCCGAAGCCCGCCGAGCCGAAGAAGAGCCGGTAAGCTTCCCGTATCATGGGCGCATGAAGGCTCGCCACGCCGTCCTCTGCGCCCTCTCCATTCTCCCCATCCTCGCCAGCGTGACCTGCGCCGGCGATCCGCCGCCGGGCCAGGTGGTCCGGGTCTCGGCCGACACGATCGAGTTCCCGGCGACGGTCGCCGCCGGCGCCTTCAACCGCCGTCTGGGCATGCCCGGCTACCATGCCATCGTCTGGCGCGGCGGCCGGGCGGCGGGGGCGGCCCTCTTCCGCGCCGACGTCACCGACGTCCAGGTCCTGGACGCTCTCGAAGCCCTGGGCGGGAAGCCCGGCAACGCCCTCGGCATGGCGAGCTGGGACGAGCGCAAGGACCCGAAGAACCCGGCTCCCGACCGCGAGATCGCCGGACCGCCGGTCGAGATCCTCCTCCGGTTGCCGGGCCGCGGCTCGCCCGTCGCCCTGGCCGAGCTTCTCGAGGACCCGGGCGGCCGCGGCCTCGACATGCGCCTGGGCGGTCATCGGGCCAACATCCCCAAGTGGCGCTCCGGCTGTATCGCCTGCCTCTACTCCTGCCCCGGCAGCAAGCTCGGCAACGCCCGCTACACGGTCCGCGACTACGAACGCGAGACCACCCGCTTCCGGGCGAAGACCGCTCTCCTGCCCAAGGACGGCACCCCGGTGACGATCCGTGTGCGGTTGCTGCACAAGGAGTGAAGATTGGGATAGGATACGAAAGTCCCACGATGAGCCTAATGTGCGCCGACCTTGAGAAGGCGCTCTGGAGCTGTTCGAATCATCTTGCGTTCCACTCCCGACCCTACCCTCGTGCCGCCTGAGCCGAACGCCGCCAGGATCCCTGACGATGCTGGTGGTGAGGGCAATCGGCTGGTGGCGGCTTGGCAGGCTGGCGGCGACCGGGAGGAGATCTTCCAGCGGATCTTCCGCGCCTACTACCGCCCGGTCCACAGATTCTTCGCCCATCGCGGTTTCTCACCCGACCAGTGCCAGGACCTGGCGCAGGAGGCCTTCTTGAAGGTCCATCGGGGGCTGCCGGCCTTCCGGTGCGAGGCCCGGTTCGAGACCTGGCTCTTCCAGATTACCGCCAATCTCTACCGGAACACGCTCCGCAGCCAGTCGACCCTGAAGCGCGAGGCCCAGGAGGTCTCGCTCGACGAGCTGGTCGAGGAGCCCGGCGGGCCGGCCGCCCCCGCCGGCGACGCGGGCGCCCTGGACCGGGTGCTCTCCGAGGAGGGCACGGAGGTTCTCCGGCACGCCATGGCCAATCTGCCCAGCCAGATGCGCCGCTGCGTCGAGCTGCGCGTGCACCAGGATCTGCGCTACAAGGAGATCGCCGAGCTCATGCAGGTCTCGATCGACACCGTCAAGGCGCACCTCTACCAGGCGCGGCAGCAGCTCAAAGGCAAGCTCTCCGGCTACTTCGCCGATCCCGAGTTCTAAAGAGCCGAGAAGACCTTGGAGAACGGAAAACCCCCTCTGGAGCCCGCGCTCCGCGCCCTCACCGCCCAGGCGGAGGGCCAGCTCGGCGAGCACCCCAGCCCCGAGACGCTCGTGGCCTACCACGAGGACCGCCTCGTGGGTGAGGAGAGAGAGCGCCTGCGCGACCATCTGGCGCTCTGCGCCGACTGCGCCCAGCTCCTGCTCGACCTCGCGGTCTTCCCGGAGGTCGAGGTCCTCGCCGGACTCCGGAGTCCGACCGAGGGGGATGTGGACGAGGCATGGCAGGCAATGCAGGCGCGGCTGGGGAGGGAGAAGCGGGCAGTCGCGACGCCAGCGCCGGCTGGCGTGGTGCGTCCGCCGCGGTCCCGGCCCCGGCCGGCCTATGTGCCCTGGGCCCTGGCCGCCTCCTGGCTGCTGGTTGCCGGGCTCGGCCTCTGGGTGTTCGAGCTGCGGCGGGAGTACGCGCGGCTGGCCGAGCCGGCGGTGAACGTCGCGGTCGCTGAGCTGAGCGTGGAGGGAGAGCAGGTGCGCGGCGGGGAGCGGGGGAGCGTAAGGGTCTCTTCTATAGCGGGCCGTACTCTTTTTGATGCCGACGCGGCAGGGCTGCCTCGGCACTCCGGCTATGAAGTCGAGATTCTTTCCGGCCCGGGCACGGGGCATGCGCTCTGGACCGGGCGAGAGCTGAAGCGCAGCCGAGACGATCATTTCACCCTGGACCTTCCCCCTGGGTTCCTCTCCGCGGGGCCCTACCGCTTGCGTCTCTTTGGGGTCGACGATGGGCACCGGGAGAAACTTGCCGACTACCCCTTCGAGATCGAGGCTCCATGACCGCCGCGTGACTCGCCGGCACTCCCCGGTGCGGTTCTGGCTGGCCTTTGGTGCGCTGGCGGCGGTGGCCGTGGTACTAGCCGCCGTGGCGCCATACGCCCCTGGCGTCGATTTAGAGAGGGAAGCCGCGGCCCGCTGTGCCAACGGGTATCGGCTGACGCCGGGCCGGCCGGTACCCGGACGGCTACGCCAGGGCGGCGTTCACGTCTACCGTATCGCGCGGGAGAGAAACGAGGTCCTCGACGCCGTCGTCGAGCAGCACGGGCTCGACGTTGCCGTTGCGCTGCGGGCACCCTCCGGCCATATTCTAATCGAGGTCAACAGCCCCAACGGGAATCGCGGCCCCGAGCCGGTCTTCACGGTCGCGGAGGTTCGGGGAGAGTACTGCCTGGAGATTCTGTCTGGAGAAGACCATGGAGACTACACGGTCCGGGTCGACCCGCCACGCCAGGCCTCGGCGGCCGACCGGGCGCGAGCCGACGCGGTCTCCGCTTTCAGCCGTGCCGAGCAGTTCCGAAGGAAACGTGAGTTCGACCGTGCCCTCCCGGAGTATCAAAGAACGCTCGATCTCTGGAGCGCCATCGGTGACCGCTTCCAGCAAGGGATCACTCTCTATCGTCTGGGCTGGACCCATCAGAAGATGGGTCATGCCGCGGAGGCGATCGATCCTTTTCTCAGCGCCTTGCCTCAACTCCAGGGTCATCCTGTCGAGACCGTAGCCGTGCTCAATCGTTTGGGTGTGGCCTATCAAGAGCGAGGGCAAACCGGCGATGCTTTCGGCATCTACCAGAAAGCTCTCGCGATCAGCCAAAAGGAAGGCGACCCTTCAGGGCAGGCCGGTGCCCTCAACGGTCTTGGTCAGATCTATGCGAACTGGGGTGAATTCGAGAGCGCTCGCCGCGACTACGAGAGATCTCTCGAGCTCTGGCGCCAGCTGGGTTACGCCGCGTACGAGGCCGATCTCCTCGGCAACTTGGCGGAGCTCGACCTCGTTGTCGGTCGGCTGGAGGATGCCCGGGACGCCAGCTCCAAGGCTCTAGCCATTCATCAGGAGAGACGAGATCAAGGTGGTGAGATCAACAGCCTGCGTAAGCTGGGCGAGGTCCTCACTCAGCTTGACAAGCCCAAACCCGCCCTGCAGGTGCTGGAACGCTCCGTCGATCTGGCCAGGAAGATCGGCAACAAGCGCTACTGGCTCTGGAGCCTCGAGGCCTTAGGTGTCGCGCTCCTGCGAGAGAAGTCGCTCGATCGGGCTTCCACGGTCTACGACCAGGCGCGGGATCTTTCCCTTGAGCTCCAGAGCCCGCACGATACTGCGGAGGTTGTTAGCGACCTGGCCGAGATCGCGGAGCTGCGGGGAGATCGACCGGCGGCCTTGGCTGGATTCGAGCAGGCGAGAGCCATGTATGAGCGGCTCGGAGAGCCTGCAGCGGTCGCCTGGACTCTCGCCAGCCGCGCCTCCGCGTACCAGGCGGCTGATTCACTCCCCGAGGCGCGGGCCGATCTCGAGGCAGCTCTTGCCATCGTCGAGAATCTCCGCGTCAAGCCGAGAGCCAGCGCTTCGCGCGCCTCCTTCCTGGCCTCCCGGCATGGTTATTATGAGACCTACATCGATGTCCTGATGCGCCTGGGCCGGCGGAGGTCCGACAAGGCCTACGAACAGTTGGCCTTCGAGGCCAGCGAACGCGCTCGTGCCCGTGCCCTCCTGGACGACCTGGGCAGATCGGGCACGCTCCTACTCAGCGGAGTGGATGGGAAGCTCCAGGAACAGGCTGTCGGGTTGGAACACCGACTGAGAGACCTCGAGGGACAGCTGCAGGGGATTTCATCCGACGGCCGTGAAGCCGATGCGAGCCGGTCCGCGGTGAAGGCCGAGATCGAGGCTACGGTCGAAAAGCAGGATGCATTGCGAAAACAGATCCAACAGAACCATCCTCACTACGCGGCCCTGACGCAGCCGCACCCGCTCTCTTTGCAAGAAATCCAGGAGCAGGTCCTCGAAGACGGGACGGTTCTCCTCGCCTACAGCCTCGGTGAGGACCGGAGTTACCTCTGGCTCATCCGACGGAGCTCCTGGACCAGCCGCGAGCTGCCGGGGAGGAGAGTGATCGAAGCGGCAGCCATCGATCTTTACAACGCATTGTCTAGGCAGAACCCGAAGGCGAATGCCGAAGCCGTGCGCGCCACGGCGGCGAAGCTCTCCCAACTCGTGATCCAACCCATCGCGTCCGAGCTCGGCCAGGACCGGCTCGTGGTCGTGGCCGACGGGGCCTTGCAGTACATCCCTTTCGCCACGCTGCCCGCGAGCCCCGCTCTCCCAGGGCGGCTGCTGATCCGTGAGCACGAGATCGTCTCCCTCCCGTCCGCCTCGATCCCGGCAGTCCTCCGTCAGGAAATTGCAGGTCGCCCCTCACCACCCAAGCTCCTCGCGGCGCTTGCGGATCCTGTCTTCCAGGCCAGCGACGAGAGGGTTCCCGAAGCCTTTCGCAAGATTTCCTCCTATTCGAGCTCCACAGGGCTCGCCGACGTCCTGCGTTCTGCTCGTGACCTCGGCATCTCCGGCTTCGGCCGCCTGCGTTACTCACAAATCGAGGCAAAAGCGATCGTCAGCCTTGCCCCTCCCGGCATGAGCTTCCTCGCGCTCGGCTTCGATGCCACTCGTGACCTGGCCCTCCAGTCAATCCTCCGGCAATATCGAATCCTCCACTTCGCAACCCATTCGCTCCTGGATTCCCGGCATCCTGACCTCTCGGGAATCGTGCTGTCGCTCGTCGACGCCCATGGCCGGCCACTAGACGGTTTCCTACGCGCCTATGACATTTACAATTTGAGCCTGCCTGTCGACCTGGTTGTGCTCTCTGCCTGTCAGACCGCTCTAGGAAAAGACGTCAAGGGTGAAGGCTTGATCAGTCTGACCCGGGGCTTCATGTATGCCGGGGCGCCGCGTGTCGTGGTAAGCTTGTGGAACGTGAGCGATCGTGGGACCGCCGAGTTCATGACACGGTTTTATCGCTCCATGCTCGTCGGTGGCCTCAAACCGGCGGCGGCGCTACGTGCAGCCCAGATCTCGATGTCAGAAGACCCGCAGTGGTCCCCTAATTCATGGGCCGGCTTCGTGCTCCAGGGCGAGTGGCGCTGAGGCGTCGATCCTCCCGCTTCAACAAATACCTCTCTGCCGTGTCTACAATGGGTGGGCGCGATGATGCGCTCCCGCAGACAAGGAGAGGCGCCATGGAAGAGAAGACGGGCAAAGAGGGCGTGAAGGTCCATTCGTTCGACCCGCCGGACGGTGGGCCTGGCCCTGCCGGTAAGACCGCGGGCTATGGGATCGAGCCGGAAGACCTCGAGAACCCCGCTCCTCACGAGCCGGCGTCGTTCGATCCGCCGGATGGTGGGACCGGTCCAGGGGGAAAGCCGGCCGGGTTTGCTGTCGGCGATACCGGCGAATAGGTCAATGGTGTGCCCGGGTGCGGGCGGCTCCGCGGGAGCCGCTCGTGCCGGGCCAGCGCGCGATTGGGCGAGGAGACTTCCATGAGTGCAGAGATCCTCTACTTCAACGGCATCAATGGTGAGACCGGAGACTATTTCGTGCCACCCGCGACCCTGCAGGAAATCGCGGCGCTCGCACGGCCCGGCGTCCCCGGGACTCGGGAGATGGAGGACCTCCGGCTCTGGCGCAGGGCGAAAGACCGGAGGTTGCGACGCGGGGATGCGAAGGACCTGGCCCAGGCCGGTTGGGGCTTGATCTTCGCCCAGGAAGACGAGAGGGCACCCGCAGTATATGAGGCCTTGAAGGAGCTCCTCGACCTCCGTCGCGTCGAGGCCGGACGCGTCCGCGAGCACTATTACAAGGAATGCATGGGGAAGAGGGGATACCAGCCGGGGGATACCAAAGAGAGCTTTCTCGCCCGATTCGGCGTCGGCCCTGGTCCTGCCGATCCGGAGCGTATGCCCTATTACCTTCTCATCGTCGGCGATCCCGCGGTCATCCCCTACTCTTTCCAATACCAGCTCGACGTCCCCTACGCCGTGGGCCGCCTGTTCTTCGACACGCCCGAGGAGTACGCTCGGTACGCGCGGGACGTCGTTCAGGCGGAAGCGGCAGAGGCTACCGGCCGGAAGCGACGGGCGACGTTCTTCGGTCCGCAACATCCAGGAGATCCGGCAACGGCCCTGAGCGCCAATGAGCTGGTGGTTCCCTTGGTAGCCGCGCTCGACGGGCAGGTATCGGGTTGGGAGGTCCGGGCCGTGCTTCGTGAAGAGGCGACGAAGGCGCGGCTCGGGGCTCTTCTCGGTGGTAGCGAGACCCCGGACTTCCTCTTCACGGCAGGGCACGGGCTGGTGCTGTCGAGCAACAACCCGCTCCAGACAACGCATCAAGGTGCGCTCGTCTGTCAGGACTGGCCCGGCATCAAGGCATGGAAGGGCCCGCTGCCTCCCGAGCACTACTTCGCCGCGGAGGACGTTCTCCCGGATGCCCGTCTGGACGGTCTTATCGCCTTCCACTTCGCCTGCTACAGCGCTGGGTCGCCTGCCCTCGCCGATTTTGGCGCACCTCCGGGCCAGCGTACGTCGGTTACGCCGCATCCCTTCGTCTCCCGACTGCCCCAACGGCTGCTCCAGGCAGGGGCCCTGGCCGTGATCGGTCACATCGAGCGGGCCTGGGAGTGCTCGATCCAATGGCCCGGTGCGGGCCGACAGATCCAGGTCTTCGAAGATGCCGTGCGAGGACTGATGGCGGGTGAACCGGTGGGATTGGCCATGGAGCTCTTCGCCGAGCGCTACGCGGAGCTCTCGTCGGATCTGAGCACGGCCCTCCAGGCCCCGGGCCCAGCCGACGATTCTGTTCTCGGGCGTCTCTGGACGGCCAGCAACGACACACGCAACTACGCCGTCCTCGGCGATCCCGCCGTGCGCCTGGCGGTGGGAACGGAGACACCATGAGCGACCTCCACGCCCTGCTGATCGGCATCGACGCCTACCTGCCGAACACCTTGCCTGGAGGCGGCTTCTACCCGCAGCTCGGCGGCTGCGTGCGGGACGTCTCCCGGGTCGAGGAGTTCCTGCGGACCGATCTCGGGGTTCCGGCGGAGCGGATCGTCAAGCTAACGGCTAGCCTGCCGGAGGTGATTCCACAGGCGACCCGCGGGCCCGCCGCATGGCCCCGGCCGGTCGAGCCTCCCGAGCGCTGGCCGACCTACGAGAACATGGTGGCCGCTTTCCAGCAGATCACCCAGGCGGCGAGCCCGGGTGCCGAGGTCTACATCCATTACTCCGGACACGGCGGACGCGCCGTGACCAAGTACCCCGAAAAGAAAGGGGAGGGGGGGTGGGATGAAGCCCTGGTCCCGGTCGACATCGGCGACCCGCGGGTCCGTTATATCCGGGACCTCGAGCTGGCTCGCCTGATCAAGGACATGGTCGACAAGGGGCTCCGGGTCAGCCTGGTCTTCGATAGCTGCCACGCGGGAGGCGCCGTCCGCAAGGACGCCTTCCCCCGTGGCGCGCGCAGGAGCGACGGCCGGCCTGTCATCGATGCGACGCCGCGGCCCGAGGACAGCCTGGTGGCCAGCCGGGAGGACCTCCTGGCCTCCTGGGCGGGGAGGCCGGTGGTGGCTTCTCCGCCGGTGGCGCCCGGCGGGGTGGTGATGCGGGGCGGGATGGTCATGCGTAACGCCTACGCCAGCGACGAATGGCTACCCGGGGTCAAGGGCTTCGTGCTGCTCGCCGCCTGCCGCGATCAGGAGTCGGCCTACGAGTGTGCCTTCGACGGCCAGATGGGCGGCGCGCTCACCCACTGGCTGCTCGACGCGCTCGCCGGGCGAGCGCCAGGCTTGACCTACAGAGACCTGCGCGAGCGCCTCGTGGCCAAGGTGCACGGAGAGATGTTGCAGCAGACTCCGATGCTCCTGGGGGAGGGGGATTGGGTGGTCTTCGGCTCGGGCGCCGCGGTCCGGCAGAGCGCCGTCGACGTCCTTACCGTGGACTCGGCCGGACGGCGCCTGCTGCTCAACACCGGCCAGGCGCAGGGGATCGACGAGGGAGCCCGGTTCGCCATCTACCCCCTGGGATCGAGGGCCAACGACGCCGCGGGGCGGCTGGCCGTGGTCGAGGTCCAACAGGTTGGCGCGACCGAGTCGTGGGCGGAGATCGTCGAGGGACCTCGCTCGCCTATCGAGCCGGGAGCCCAGGCTTTCCTTCTAGACCTCGGGCCGGACGAGCGGAAGAGCCGGGTCCGGCTGGTCCGCCAGGACTTTCCCGCCGGTGCGTTGGAGGATCTCGCGAGCCGGGTCACGGCGGAATGCGGCTTCCTCCGGCTGGCCGGAGAGGGAGAGCCTCCCGATCCGGCGGAGTACCAGGTCGCAATCGGCGGGCAGGGCGAGATCGAGATCCGGGATGGGGCCGGGCAGCCCATCCCGCACCTGGGCCCGGCGCTCCGGGCCGAGGACCCCGCTGCCCTTCCAGGGGTGGTAGCGCGGCTCGTTCACCTGACCCGGCACCGGGTCGTGCGGGAGATTGAGAACTTCGACCCGGTATCGCCCCTTGCCGGCAAGCTCGTCGTCGAATTTCTCGGCGTCCAGGCACGCTACGTCCGGGGGAACCGCCCGGCGCCGCGGCCCGGCACGGCGGCGACCGGCGCCATCGAGCTCAAGGAAGGGGAGTGGACCTTCCTGCGGATCGTCAATGGCTCCTCGCATCTCTTGAACCTCGTCGTGCTCGATTTCAAAACCGACTGGGGCATCGCCCAGATCTACCCGGCCGAGCACCAGGGGGGGTTCCTCCCGCTCGACCCCAGGAAGGACTTCGTGCTGCCGATCCGGGGCGATCTTCCGGCCGGGCTCGACGACGTCACCGACCTACTCAAGGTCTTCGCCACCCGGGGAACCACCGACTTCCGCTGGCTGGAGCTGCCCCCTTTGCACCCGCCGGAGACCACGAGCCCGGCGGAGGCTCGCGGGGGATCGCTGGCTCCCATGGCGCGATCGGCGCAAATGCCGGTCTCCGCTCCGGTCGCGAGCCGGGGGATCACACCCTCCGAGTTCCCGAGCGAGGAGTGGGTGACGGGCCAAGTGGAGATGCGGGTCCGGCGGGGGGCAAGCCCGGCCGGCGGGAGATCCTGGCCCCCGTCCGTCTAAACCTCTGCGCCCTCGGAGGTGTCTATAGGGGCAGGCAGAGGCGGCCCGAGTCTTTCCGGCCGCCGACAGGAGGGAAGATGGAACGAGCGATCACCTACTGGCCACCGAGCTCCGCCCAGGAGAGCCCCGTCTTCGCCGCGGAGCAGATCTTCCCTGATCTCGAGCTGCTGCGGGCCCTGGACGACGAGCCGCCCTTTTCGCGCGTCCTGGTCTTCCGCAAGGCCGAGGCCGAGGTCTCTCCCTACTCGCGAGGCCGCGAGGAGGGGAGCCCGCGGTGATCGGCGCTCCCTGGGCCGGCCTCGACCGCTCCGGCCTCGACCTGGCGCGGGCGCGGATGGAAGAGGCGGCGAAGGCTTACCGGCGGGCCCGCTCGGCCGCGGACCGCGGGTCGCCGGCCGGTCTCCGCGCCTCCCGCGCCGAGCTCGTCCGCCGACGCGCGGCGCTCGCCGCCGAGCTCGAGCGGGTGGGCGGCCTTGCCTGCCCGACCGCGGAGGCCGCGGCGCCGCTCGCGGTCGCCTTCCGCGCCGCCTGGGAGGCCCTGGACAGGGCCTCGCCCCTAGCGCGGGCTAAGGCCAAGCGCCGGACGCGAGCCCTCCCGCAGTAAGCTTTCGGCCATGCCGGGAAGGTCTTATGCCGATTTCGACTTGCGCGTCGAACGATCGGAGGGCGGCTACCGTACCTGGGCGACGAGCTCTCTCACGGGCGAGGCGGACGCCACACTAAGGCTCCCTCCCGAGATCGCCGGATTCACCTCTCTCCGCAGCCGCTCCCATCGCGGTCGCGACCTGAGGCGACCTTCGAGGAAGACTGACCTTCGCGGTTTCGGCCGCCAGCTCTTCCGCGCGTTGTTTCGCGAACGTGTCGAGATCTGCCTGCGGGAGAGCCTCGTCCAGGCGGCGGCCCAGAACCTGGGACTGCGCCTGCGGCTCCGCTTGAACGGGGTGCCGGAGCTCGCGCGCCTGCCCTGGGAGTATCTGTGCGACCCCAATGCGGACTTCCTGGCTCTCTCCGAAAACACACCGATCGTGCGCTATCCGGAGCTCGCCCTGCGCCGTTCTCCGCTGGCCGCAGCTCCACCGCTACGGATGCTCGTCCTTATCGCCAGCCCACGGGGCCTTCCCCTTCTCAACGGGGCCGAGGAGATGCGGCATATCGATAAGGCGCTCGCGGGACTCGTCGGCCGCGGCCTGGTCGTTCTCGAACGGGTGGAACCTCCGACCTTCCCGGAGCTCCTGGTCCGTCTGCGGCGCGAGCGCTGCCATGTCTTTCACTTCATCGGGCATGGCGCGTTTGAGCCGGAAAGGGGAGAGGGAGCTCTGGCGCTCGAGGATGGGCAGGGCGGGGAGGATCGGATCGACGGTCCGGATCTTGGCGCCGTCCTTCATCGCCGCAAGGTCTCCCTGGTGGTGCTCAACTCCTGCGAAGGGGCGCGCCATGACGAATCCGATGCCCTGGCCGGCGTGGCCCAGGCGCTGATCCGCCGCGAGATCCCCGCCGTCATCGCCATGCAGTCCGTAGTGAGCGACCATGCGGCGGTGGCTTTCACCGAGCACTTCTATCAGTTCCTCGCCGCCGGGTTCCCGGTGGATGGAGGTCTGTCCGAGGCACGCCTCGCCATGCTCGCCGCCGGGTTTACGACCGAATGGGGCACTCCAGTCCTTTACATGCGCGCTCCGGACGGCCATCTCTTCGCGCCTCCGGACGAGCCGATCCCCCAACGCTGGTGGCGCTGGCGGGGGCTGGGCGATCGCCTCCGATCGCCATGGGCCTGGGCGCTCGCCATCCTCTTGATCGCAGGGGTCTACTTCGTGCCGCGCGCTCCAGCGCCTCAACCGAAACCCGCACCCGTTGTACCCCTCCTCTCCAAGCCGGAGCCCGATCGGTCCGCTCCGACCGCCGCCGAGAAACCGCGAGCTTCCTCTCCCAGCCCGCCAACCCCGGAGCATTCGCCGAAAGCGGAGAGGCACAGCCGACACAAGTCCGCCTTTCCCCCGAATCCCCGCGAATGCCCCTCGCCGCCGGGAACGGACATACGGTTCGTTCGGATCGAGAAAGGGACGTTCATGATGGGCTCTGGCCGGAAGGGCGAGGGGCCCACGCATGAAGTGACCCTCTCTCATGCGTTCTGCATCGGCCAGTTTGAAGTGACGAAGCGCCAGTGGCGGCAAGTCGAACAAACTACGGATGCTCCGCGACAGCCGGACGACGACCTGCCGATCACAAAGGTTTCCTACTTCGACGTCCAACACTTCATCGACAAGCTCAACGAACGGGCGAGAAAGATCCGCTACCGGCTGCCCTACGAGGCCGAGTGGGAGTATGCCATCCGGGCTCAGTCGCCGACCTCATATAGTTTCGGAAACTCGGCTGCCGATCTCTACCGGTATGGCAACTGCCAGAGCACGGCCGAGCACAGCGACGGGTTTGAGAAGCTCGCGCCTGTGGGCTCCTTCTTGGCGAATCCGTGGGGCCTCTTCGACGTTCATGGCAACGTCTGGGAGTGGATGGAGGACCGGTACAGCCCGGTCTATCCCACGGGGTCGTCGACCGATCCGACCGGCCCTCCGAATGGAGAGAAACGGGTCCGGCGCGGTGGAAGCTTTAAGTCGAGCGCCGCGAACTGTCGCTCCACGACCCGATCAGGGTGGTTTCCGGAAAAAGGTGCGGACGACCTTGGATTTCGCCTGGTCCAGATCCTGGAGCAGCCCTGAAGCAGAGAGGGCGGCCTGCCGGCCGCCCTCACGTCCTATCCGGGAAGCACACCTACCGCCCAACCGCCGCCAGCGCCTTCTTCCTCGCCGCCTCGAACTCGTCGCCCGGGTTCCAGGCCGGGAGGGTGGGGTTCTGGGCGATCGTCAGGCCGCAGTAGAAGCCGAGCTGGGCGTCCTCGACCATGCCTTCGTAGGTCCACTTCGGGTCCCACTGGTCGCTCGGTTGGTGGTAGCGGTGGGCCTCGTACTCCTCGACCCGCTGCTTGCCCCACTCCTTGTCATGGCCGCGGAAACTGGTGCCCGCGTTCAGATAGATGGCGGGGACGCCGATCTTGGCGAAGTTGAACTGGTCGGAGCGGTAGAAGAAGCCGCGGTCGGGGAACTGGTCGCCCTCGACCGTCCGCCCCTGGCGCGCCGCCACCGCCTTGATGACCGGGTCGAGCGAGGACTTGCCGAGCCCGATGTAGGTGATGTCGGTCGACCGCCCGAGCACGTTGCCGCCGTCGTAGTTGATGTTGGCGGCGATCCGGCCCGGGGGGAAGGTGGGGTGCTCGGCGTAGTACTGGGAGCCCAGGAGACCCTGCTCCTCCGCGGCCACGAAGAGAATGAGGACCGAGCGGCGCGGCCGCTCGGGGAGGGCGGCGAAGGCCTTGGCGATCGCCAGCACCTGGGCGTCGCCCGCCGCGTTGTCGATCGCCCCGTTGTAGATCCGGTCGCCAGAGGCGTCGGGCTTGCCGACCCCCAGGTGATCGTGGTGGGCGGTGAAGATCACCACCTCGTCCTTGAGCTTGGGATCGCTCCCCGGCAGGAGCCCGGCGACGTTCGCCGACTTCACCCGCTCGACCTTGTTGTGGAGAGTGAGCGAAGTGGTGATGCCGAGCGGCACCGGCTTGAAATCACGGCTGTGCGCCTGGGCCACGAGCTTGTCCAGGTCCTGGCCGGCGGCTTTCAAGAGGCGCCGCATGGCCGGCTCGGTGGCCCAGCCCTTGACCTGGATCTGCGGCTGGCCGGGGCTCGCGGGGAGGTCGAACTTCTCGCCGCTCCAGGAGGTCTGGACCACCTGCCAGGGGTAGCCGGCCGAGGGGGTGGTGTGGACGATGATCGCCGCCGCCGCCCCCTGGCGCGCCGCGCTCTCGTACTTGTAGGTCCAGCGGCCGTAGAAGAGCCGGCGCTTGCCCGCGAAGAGCGTGGGGTCCCAGTCGGGGTCGTTGTTGAGCATGACGATGACCTTGCCCTTGACGTCCGTCCCCTTGAAGTCGTCCCACTGGTACTCCGGCGCCTGGATGCCGTAGCCGACGAAGACCAGGGGGGCGTTGTCGAGCACCGACTGCTCCTTCTCGACCCCCGAGGCCGCCATGTAGTCCTCCGAGCGCTTCAGAGAGACGCTCTCGCCGCCCGCCTTGAAGTCCCAGGTCTCGGGCAGGGTGGCAGTGATGCCTACCATGTCGACCGGCTGCTGCCAGGCGCCGTTGGGGCCGCCGGGCTGGAAGCCGAGAGATTCGAGGGAGGTCTGGAGATAGAGCCGGGCGAGCTCGTCGCCGCGGCTCGACGGGCCGCGCCCCTCGAGCAGGTCGTCGGCCAGATAGCGGATGGGCGCTTCGAGGCTGCCCCGGGTGATCGCCTGCGCCGCCCGCTCGGCGCCAGCCGGCATGGAGAGAGCGGCCGGCTGGGCGGCGGCCAGTAGGAGGACGGCGGCGGCCGGGACCAGGCCGAGGCCGAGGGCTGTCCGGAATCTGGGGCTCTGCATCGGTGTCGTCTCCTTGTCGAGGGTCGTCTGGATCGACCTGCGCGAGAGACTCTAGCACTCGGGCACCGCCCGCGGCGGCAGCGGCCGCCCGTCCAGGTGCCAGTGGAAATTCCCCTCGATCTCGTTTCTCTCCTTCCGGCTCAATCCCCGAAACCCGTAGGGCGGCTTCCGCAGGCGCCGGGCCAGGGTGAGGAGCGGCCAGCCCAGGGGGAGATAGAAAGCGAGGAGGTCCCAGTCGCGGAGAACCCCGCCGAGCCAGCTCTTCGCCTTCGGCCGTCGGCGGTCGCGCTCGTGGCGGACGAAGATCCAGGGCCAGCCCAGAGGGAGCATCTTCCACCCGCTCCATCCCATCTTCCCGAGCTCGCGAAAGAACGAGCGCGCCTGGTAGGGCCAGCGGCCGTGGCGCTCGACCTGGCGGTCGAGCTCCTTCTGGCAGTCGTCCCGCACCTCGTTCGCCACCTGCCGCAGGCGCGCGCGGTCGGGGTTCTGGAAATCGGTCTCCCCAGAGTCCCTCAGCTTCTGGCGCATGTCGATCGGCTCGCCGACGACGAAGACCATCCGCGCGGGGAGCGCCAGGTACCAGAGGAAGGGGAAGAGGATGCCGAGCGGCGCCGCCGGGAGGGGCAGGAAGGGAACGTGAAGGATTTTCTGCACCAGCTTGTCGAGCGGCTTCCAGGTGAAGCAGAAGGGGATCACCCACTCGGCGTTGACGATCGAGACCGGGAAGACCGGCGCCTCGTGGCGGGCGGCCATCATCACGTAGCTGGTCGAGAAACGCTGGAGCTGGTAGCGGCGATAGAAACCTTTCCCGATTCCCGGCACCCCCTCGGGGTAATAGATCAGCCGCTCGCCGCGCGAGAGGAGCGTGTCGAAGTTCTCGAAGGTCAGGTCGATCCCGCCCGCCCGCCGCCAGAAGTTGTCGATCCCGAAAGGGCGCATCCACCAGGTGACCGCGAGTTCCTTCTCGAAGACCGAGCGGAACTTGGCCTCCGGCCGCTCCCCCGAGCGCTCCCAGAGGAGGCCGTCCAAGATCATGCCGTCGTAGGGGAAAGCGTTGCCGCTGTGGTTGGGGGCGAGGACGAGCGGCCCCGTCTCGGGGATCTTCTCGGCCCCCAGGAGGACCGCCCGGAAGTAGGGGCCGAG
>JAXDLD010000045.1:0-3002 GCA_034666805.1 Acidobacteriota bacterium | reverse complement strand
TGACGACGGCCAAGGGCGAGCGGGTGTTGCGGATCGGGGCCAAGGTGCCGACCGGCTCCGAGGTGATCGTGGGGGTGAAGGGGGAGCGCGACGCCTATGTGACGAGCGACGCCATCGTGGCGACTCTCGAGCGCGACCCGGGCGAGTGGCGCGACCGGCAGATGGTCGCCGCCGAGCGCGAGAAGATCGACCGCATCACCCTCTCCGGCCCGGCCGGCACGACGGTCCTCGCGAGGAAGGGCGAGGGCTTCGAAATCGAGGCGCCCGCTGCCAGCCCCAGCGCCGCCGGCCGGGACCGCGCCGACCGTGACCTCGTCGAGGGGCTCCTGACCGACCTGACCGGGCTCCACGCCCAGCAGTTCCTGGACGACCCGAAAGCGGTCCCGGCCGCCCTCGGCCTGCAACCGCTGCGCGGGGTGGTCGAGATCGCCGTCCGCGGCGGCGCTCCCCAGCGGATCGAGATCGGCGGCCCGGCACCCACGCCGCCGCCCGCCCCCGGCGCCCAATCGCCCCCCGAGGGCTCCCCCGCCGCCTCGAACGTCTACGCCCGGGTCGACGGCCAGGCCCTGGTCGCCCAGACCGGTCTCGCCGCCGCCGTCGCCCGCGCCGCGGCCGACTGGCGCTCGCGCGCCCTCTCCCGGTTCCAGGTCTACCAGGTGGAGTCGGCCCGCATCGACGACCCGGCCGGCACCCTGACCGTGACCCGCGCCGGCACCGACTGGAAGCGCGGCAAGGACACCATCTCCTACACCCCGGTCTCCGACCTCCTCTTCGCCGTAGCCGGCGGCAAGGCGAGCCGGCTGCTCACCCCCGACGAGGCAAAACCGGCGCTGGCCGGAAAGCCGCTGGTGACGGTAACCTTGAAAGCCGAGAAAAATGGCGGCGAGGAGACCGTGGCCTTCTACCCGCCCGGCGTCTCCGGCGCTGCGGTCCAGACCAGCGGCCGCGACGCCGTCCTCCTCCTGCCGAGCGACAAGCTGGCCGAGGTCCAGAAGCAGGTCGAAGCCATCCGCGGCGCCAAGCCCCTGACGCCGGAGAAGCCGGTGGCCACGGGGAAGGGGAGCGGGAAGTAGACGCCCCTGAGCCGCCCTACTTGACCCTCCGAACCTTCCTCGATAGAGTTAGAGCATGGCTACTCCTCCTGACTTCTAGACCGTCCAATACCGCATCCCTCCTCACGGCTTCGCCGTTACGGTGATCGGTGTCCAAGCCAAGCCGCATCCGCGCCTCCTGGTACTTCGTTCCTCTCTTACTCTTCTTCCTCGTCGCCCTCATTGCGATCGGTGTCCTCTATCAGGGGCCCCACTCGGCGGAAGAAGCCGTATCCTCGGAGAGCGCAACCTCACCGGTATCGCGGGTCGCATATGGGACCGAGGTCAAGGCCTGGGCCAATCGAGCGGTCATCCGCTCCGGCGATTCCTTCGAGATCTGGGTTCTGGTCAAGAACCTGGGCAGCCTCCCTCTCACTCATCTCCAGATTGTCGGCCTCGACTCGCGTGGGTTCGTCCCCGTCGGGAATTGCTGGGTGGAGGGAGTGCCTGGCTGCAGACCAGGGGTGCCCTCCTCCGAACAGCCGGCCGGCCTCGAGGCCACCCTCCAGGCGGGAGTTACCGGCATGGTTTACGCCGACCTCAAGCGCTCGGGCGGTCTTCCCAAGCCGATCGTCGCCCACCTCGCCTGGAACCTCGGGGGGAGGTCTCAGGAGCAGTCCGTCGAGGTCAGGATGGACATGGCTCCGCGTGCCCCCCACTGGGCAGTCGTCCTCTATTCGGTGTTGAAGGACTTCCTCCTGCCCGTGCTGCTCGGGATACTGGCCTATCTCTTCCAGCACGTTCTCCAGGATCGGTCGCGTATGCAGGCGGCCAGGAACGTCCTGCTCCCGACCGCGACGACCAGCGCGGTCCAGTACCTCATGCCTATCGTCGGCGCGGCGGGGGGCTTGCGCGCAGCGTCGGATGCCGAGCAAGGCTTCTTCTACTTCGTGTTCCTGCTCAAGCGCATGCGGGACCTTTCCGGAAAAGGCGGCGGCTTCTTCCTCGGAGACCTGCAAAGTGAGGAGTTGATCACCGAGTGCTGGAATGTTTTCCGGCGCCAGGTGATCGAATATTTCGGCTACCTCGACCTGTCCCACGCCATGGACCTGATGGAGAAGCGCGAGACGATCTCCAAGTTCCTTGGCCATCTCCAATCACCGAAAGGGCCCCTCACCTCCGCACAGTCAGCCGCTCAGAGGGTGAAGGGGGGCTTCTCGGCGTGGCGTCTCAGCGGTGACCCGACTCTCAAGCTTCTCGAGGTCATGTCGAGGGTAATCCAGATCGAGACCAACCGTCTCTATCTCGGCTGGTACGAGCGAGTCGAGAATCCGACAGCAGAGGAACTGAAAGGCTGGGAGGAAGCCATCCTTGCCTTTCGGCAGGCCCATCCCCAGGTCGCGGAGAACCTCGGCGAGAAGCTGGAGCAGTACGTGAGTACGCTTCCTCGGAATATCCGCAGGCATTTCCAAAAGCAACGGGCGCCGCGATCCGCGGCGCCCGTCGTTCCTTCCTGAAGCTCTGAAAGCTTACCTACCGCCGAGGCCCCGGACCGGAGCCCGGCTTCGGCCGCGTCCCGACGTCGGGAGTGTTGAGGCTGGCGGCGCCGTGCTTGCGGATCTCGTCTTCGGTGTAGGTGCTCATGACGCTGTGGCTCTTGCCGTAGCCGAAGTAGATGGCGAAACCGAGCACCAGCCAGACGACCAGCCGCAGCCAGTTCTCGGGCGGCAGCGAAAACATGAGGAGCAGGCAGATGAGGATGCCGAGGATCGGCGTCACCGGCGCGCCCCAGACCCTAAAGGGGCGGACGGCGTCGGGGTGGGTGCGACGCATGATGAGGACCGCGGCGCAGACGATGACGAAGGCTAAGAGCGTGCCGATGTTCACGAGGTCGGCGAGGATGCGGAGCGGCAACAGGCCGCCCATCAGGGCGACGAAGAAGCCGGTCAGCATCGTCGACTTGTACGGGGT
>JAXDLD010000044.1:0-2549 GCA_034666805.1 Acidobacteriota bacterium | reverse complement strand
CCTATGTACAGCACAAAGTTGTGTATAAGAGGGTGGGCCAGGAGGGGGGCGCCACGCGGTATAGGCCGGGGACATGGGTAACAGATCGGACCGGCGACATGGGTGACAGTTCCGTGAGGGAGGATTCGGGTAGCAAGGGAGGATGCCCGAAGGCATTGGAGCGAGAACACCCAGATGAGTCGATGCCGGTGGCAAGGAGGATACTTGTTCCTCACCGAGGCGCTGGGCGGGGAGCGCGTCGGCCTTGAGGAGTACGATGACGGGCTTTGGGCGGTTTACTTCGGCGCTCTCCGCCTGGCCCGGTTCGATGAACGAGAACGCAAATTGTATGGTTAACTGGCCGTGCGGCGGCGGCTCTTCCGGTCGCCCTCCGGGCTTCCCTAAGAGCCGCCGCCTCCCACCGGCCAGCCGGGACTATCAACCACTCCCAGCGGGAGTGTTACCTATGTCTCCGGTCTGCAGTGTTACCCATGTCACCGGCCGTTCACGCCTTGAACCTGTACAAACCCTCCCGCCCGGCAAGAATCAGGCTTTTACCCGGAGATCTCTATACGACCAGCGGGCAGCGACCCCGGATCGGCGTCACGCAGGCCTTACATGTTTGACCGTTGACGGGCGGGTTGCCACAAACGAAGCAGCAGAGCTGGCCCATCGGGCAATCGGCGCCGGTGTTGCAACCGGTCATGAAAGAGGGAGCGGGCGTCAGATCGTTCCCGGTCGGGGTCTGTCCAGCCGCGAGGGTCGCCAGGAACTCCGCCGGAGAAGCCGCCACCGGGGCCGTTTGGGCCATGGTCTGTGCGAACGGGAACAAGGAGAGCAGTGCGACGAGGACGAGAACGGTCTTTTTCATACGGTCACCTCCTAGATTGACGGGCTCGGACGGAAACCGGCCGCCTCCAAAGGACAAGGTGCGCTGGCGTGCCCGGTCTGAGTCACTCCACGCTCCCGGTGACCGCGTGCATGCAAACCGTGACGACGAACCGAACCCTACCCTCGTGACGACGTGCAGGCGATGCGGCCTGAAGCGCCGGCCCTACACCGGCTTCTTCCCCTCCACCGACCGGCCGCGGTAGAGCTGGACGGTGATGCTCTTGAACAGCCGGTCCGTCCGCTGCCGCCACTCGGCCTCGGAGAGGCGGTCAAGTGGGGCGCTCACCTCGACCCGTCCCTTGCCGTCGGGGCCGCGGGTCACCTTCACCCGCAGGTCCCCCCAGATGAGCGCCCAGTCCGGGGCCGACTCGACCCGCGGGTCGTAGCGCTCCTTGGAGACGTTCATGGCTTCGAGCACCGCGCCCAGGAGCTTGCCGTCCTCGGGATCGTAGGGGACGTCGTAGTCCTGCGCCGCGAGGTGGGAGCCGGCGGCCGGCTTGTAGCTGTCGGTCGCCAGGAGATCGGTGAAGCGGCGGTCCTTGGCGAGGCCGGCGAAGTTGTTGTCGGTCCGGGCCCGGAGGCGCGAGCGCTCGTCTAAGAGGACGGCCTGGCGCAGGTGCTCGACGGCGAGCGCCGAGTAGCCGGAGAGAGCGTAGTTGCTCGCCACCAGGTACTGGGCGTCGGCCACCCCGGCGTGCTTGCCGAGGTAGGCCTGGAAACGCTGGTTCGCCGGCTCGAGCTTGCCGGCGAGGAGGAGGACGGCGCCGATGTTGATGTCGTTGTCCTGCGCCTTGGGGTCGAGCTTCTCGGCCTGGTTGAAGGCGGCCAAGGCGGCGTCGTAGCGCTTGGCCGAGACCTCCAGGGCGCCGCGATGGAGCCACCCCTGGCGCTGGCTGGGATCGAGCTCGAGCGCCTTGTCGAGGTCCTTCTTGCCGCCGTCGATGTCGTCGATCAGGAAGCGCGCGGTGCTGCGGAGGAGATAGGCGCGGGCGTTCCCCGGCTCACCCTGGATCAGGGTGTTGAGGATCGGGATCGCCTGCTGGGGATCGCCGCCGTCGACCAGCTCCTGGGCCTGGGCCAGGGTGCCGTGGGCCTTGCTGTTGTGGCGGGTGATCTGGGCGGCGGCCGGCAGCGCGGCCAGGAGAACGAGCACGAGGAGGCATCTGCGCATCGGAGCCTTCTTTCTTCTTATAGACGCCCGTAAATCTACCGGACGCGGGGCGGATTGCCAAGCTCGGGCTACAATCCGCTCACCATGTCCCGAGAGACCCCCGACCCGGTCGCCATCGCCGCCGCCCTCTCCCGGCGGGTCATGGGCCAGGAGACCGCCGTCCGCGAGATGGCGGTCGCCTTGGCCAAACACCTGGCGGGCCTTAGGGTGGGCAACATCCTCATGATCGGCTCCTCCGGGACCGGCAAGACCACCTTGATGCGGGCGGTCGAGGGCTACCTCGCCGCCGACCCGGCGCTCGCCTCGCGCTCGGCGGTGATCCGCAACCACGCCAACGTCCTGGGGGAAGAGGCGGCGCGGTTGCGGCCCGGCGAGGCGGTCGTCGGTCGCCTCCTCGAACGAGCGCGGGAGCAGCTCGGCCCCGGGGTGCCGGTTCCGGAGCTCGTGGCGCGGGCGGCGCACGGGCTCGTCTTCGTCGACGAGGTCGACAAGATCCGCACCCAGATCG
>JAXDLD010000043.1:0-15994 GCA_034666805.1 Acidobacteriota bacterium | reverse complement strand
GTTCTGAACGGCGAGGGTAAATTATGGCTGCTGATTTTTCCTGCGACGTCTTCATCAGTTACAGATCGAATGACAAATCATTTTCGAGGGCACTCCAAGCTGCTTTCCGGATCCGCCGGGGCTGGAGAAAGGGCCAGGTGTGCCCCGGTAAGCCGGTCCGGTCGGGAGCGATCTTGCCCCCTCGGAGACGTCCCGCGGTGTCCGTGGCCTGCGAGACGATATCGTTCAGGACCTGGACGTCTCTACCCCTCTATCCCCTACGGCCACCCGTCAAATCTGCTATGACAGATCACTAGGAGGCGCCCACCTTCTCCCTCACCATCACACTGACCAGCTTGGGGCTCGCCGTCCCCCCGCCCTCCGCCACCCGCTTCATCACCTGCGCGATGAGGAAGCCCAGGAGCCCGGTCTTTCCCTTGCGGTAGAGCTCGACCTGCCCAGGGTGAGCGGCGAGCACGCTCTCGACGATGGGCAGAACCGCGGGGCGAAGCTGCGCGAGAGCCGCGAGCTCCTCTTCCGAGAGCGGCTCGGGCTCCTTCGCTTCAGTCTCTTTCGGCACCTTCGGCGCCTTCGGCTCGGGCGCCTTGGCAGGGGCAGGCGCGGCGGGCGCCTGCTTCTGAGTCTCCAGCGCCCACGAGTCCCGGAGCGGCACGATGCGATTGAAGACGAGGTGATCGGCTCTTGAATCCACGGGATCGTGGAAGAAATAGCCCTGCCGTTCGAACTGCAAGCGTTCTCCCAGCGCCGGGTCCACCGCGCCCGGTTCGATCCGGCTGCCGGTCAGCACCTCTAGAGAATTCGGGTTGAGGCACGCCTCGAAGCCGCCCTCCTCCAAATCCGGCCGCTCGACCCGGAAAAGGCGATCGTAGATCCGCACCTTGACCGGCAGCGAGTGATCTACGGACACCCAGTGCAGGGTGCCCGGCACCTTGCGTCCGTCCGGGGCCGAACCGCCGCGGGTGGCGGGGTCGTAGGTGCAGCGGACCTCGACGATCTCGCCCGTCGCGGGGTCCTTGACGACGCTCTCGCAGCGGACGAGGTAGGCGTAGCGGAGGCGCACCTCGCGGCCAGGGGAGAGGCGGTGGAAACCCTTGGGCGGCTCCTCCGCGAAGTCGTCCCGCTCGATGTAGAGGGTGCGCGAGAAGGGCACCTTGCGGGTGCCCTCTTTGGGCACGTCGTGCGGGTAGAGCGGCGCCTCCAGCTCTTCGACCTGGCCCTCGGGGTAATTCTCGATCACCACTTTCAAAGGCCGGAGCACGCAGAGCACCCGGGGGGCCTCGGGGTTCAGGTTCTCGCGCTGGCAGTACTCGAGGAGCGCCACGTCCACCGTGCTGTTGGCCTTGGCGACGCCGATCCGCTCACAGAAGTCGCGGAGCGCCGCGGGGGTGAAGCCGCGGCGGCGGAGGCCAGCCAGGGTCGGCAGGCGCGGATCGTCCCAACCCGCCACCAGCTTGCGCTCGACGAGCTCCAGGAGCTTACGCTTGCTCATCAGGGTGTAAGTCAGGTTCAGGCGGGCGAACTCGGTCTGCCGGGGCGGCTCCGGGAAGGGCAGGCTGTCGACCAGCCAGTCGTAGATGTCCCGGTTGTTCTCGAACTCCAGGGTGCAGAGCGAGTGGGTGATGCCTTCGATCGCGTCCGAGAGCGGATGGGCGAAGTCGTACATCGGGTAGATGCACCAGGCGTCGCCGCGGCGGTAGTGGGTGGCGTGCTTGATGCGGTAGAGGAGTGGGTCCCGCATCTTCATGTTGGCCGCGGCCATGTCGATCTTCGCCCGCAGCACGTGGGCGCCATCGGCGAGCTCGCCGGCCCGCATCCGGGCGAAGAGATCCAGGTTCTCCTCGACCGTGCGCTCGCGGTACGGGCTGTTCCGGCCCGGTTCGGTGACGGTGCCCCGGTACTCGCGGATCTCGTCCTCGGAGAGGCTGCAGACGTAGGCCTTGCCCAGGCGGATCAGCTCGACCGCCAGGTCGTAGAGCCGCTCGAAGTGGTCCGAGGCGAAGAAGAGATCCCGCCCCCAGTCGAAGCCCAGCCAGCGCACGTCCTCCTGGATCGACTGGACGAACTCTAGCTCCTCGGTCTCCGGGTTCGTGTCGTCGTAACGGAGATGACAGACCCCGCCGTTCTCTAAAGCCAGGCCGAAGTTCAGGCAGATCGACTTGGCGTGGCCGATGTGGAGGTAGCCGTTAGGCTCCGGGGGGAAACGGGTGACGACCCGCCCGCCGTACCTGCCGGCGGCGCGGTCGTGTTCGACCTTCTCGCGGATGAAGTCGCGTCCGGGAGAGGAGGTGGATAGATTGGACACGTCAGAAATCCTCGGTAGATCTTTCTTCAAGGTTGAGAAGCAGGAAAGCCGCAGAGGGCGCTTTGCCGGATCGCTAGGGGACGATTCTCCGCAGGTCCAGCTCCGGCATCGGATAGTGGCGGGAATTGCAGGTATACAAGGGGATCTCCTCGGCGAGCGCGGTCGCCCCGATCAACGCGTCAGGGAGCGAGATCGTGGTCCCCTGCGCCCGAAAAAGCCGGATGATCTCGGCCGCGCTCTCCGCCACCGCCGCATCTACGGGCAACGTCTGACAAGCATTGAGGAAATCTAGAGTCGCCCGGCGCTCCGGCTCCCGCATGCCAAGCAAGACCTCGGCGCGCGTGATGGCCGACAGCCCGAGGCGCCCGCTCCGTGCCAGACCGACCACCCGCTCGACGACAGAGAGCCTGCCCCGAAGGTGCCAGATCACCACGTCGCTGTCGAGCAGGAGGTCAGCCATGGGTATCCGGGGAGGGCAGGGATCGTGCCTCCCACTCATGCCGGATCTCTCGGATCTCCTCTTCAGGCTCTCGTCGGCCCGTGCTACTCCAGGCCCCGGCTGCCGCCTGGGCGGCTTTCTCCTGCTTCAGCTGCAGGAGCCGGTCCTGGACCGCCTCGGCAATGAACTGACTCCGCTGGCGTGCAGGAACCAAGCGACGAAAATCTTCTAAGAGAGAGTCTGCAAACGCCACATTCATCCGTGCCATCCGGGCACCTCCTATGCGCATAGCAAGTATACCTCAACGTGCGCCTTGGCCCTCGTGCTGGCAGACTCTCTCTGGCCCTACCCCCGTATCTCTCCCCGGTACATCGAACGATCCACCGAGAACCGGCCGCTCCCCAGGACCAGCAGGGCGAGGCACATCCCGATCACCAGGAGGTGGTACTCGATCCCCTCCCCCTTCTGCTGGCCCATCCAGTTCATGAAGAAGCCATTGGGGAGGTGGACGGTGAAGATCGCCCCGAGCATGACAGCGAGGATGCCCACGGCCGAGACCCGGGAGAGGAAACCCAGGAGCAGGCTGAGCGCGCCGAAGAACTCGATGAGGATAACGAGGAGGACGATCACCGCCGGCAGGCCCATCTTGGTCATCCCCTGCATGGTCGGCGCGAAGCCGCCGCCGCCGAACCAGCCGAGGAGCTTCTGGGCGCCGTGGGGGAAGAAGACGATCCCCAGGAAGAGCCGCAGGAGAGTGGAGCCCAGGTTGTCGTCGGTCCGCATCAGTCGTTGGAGCATGAGGAGCCCTCCCTTTCTTTCCCGTTAGCGATTGTCGCCCTAGAAGGGCACTTACGCTTATAGCTAGACCTCTTCCCGCACCGGACCCGGCGCCGGCCGACCCGGATGCGGGCGTCCAGGGCCTTGGCCGAGCGGCGGTCGGGGGCGGCCAGGAAGGGGTTGACGTCGAGCTCCAGGAGGCGCGGGTGGCGCTGGGCGAGCTGGGAGAGGCGGAGCAGCACCTCGGCCAGGAGGTCGAGGTCGGCACCGGTTTCGCCGCGCACGCCTTCCAGGAGCTTCACCCCGCGGATGCCGCGGACCATCTCCGCCGCCTCGCGCGGGGAGAGCGGCGGCACTCCGAAGCGGACGTCCTGGAAAACCTCGACGTAGCGCCCGCCCAAGCCGAACATGAGGAGCGGCCCGAAGCGCGGGTCGGCGGCGATGCCGAAGATCACCTCGTGCCCGCCGGAGGCGAGCTCCTGGACGAAGAAGCCTTCGACGGGGAAGCCGGCGGCGCCGACCGCGGTCTCCATCCGCGCCAGGGCGGCGGCGAGATCCTCCTCGCTGCGCAGGTCGAGCGCCACGGCGCCCACGTCGCTCTTGTGGACGAGCCCCGGGGCGATCGCCTTGACGACGACGGGATAGCCGATGGCCCGAGCCGCGGCCAGCGCCTCCTCCCGGCTCCCCGCCACTCGCCAGCCGGCGAAGGGGATGCCATAGAGGTCGAGGACCCGGAAGGTGTCCTCCGGCGAGAGGTACCTCTCCCCGGCACGGTCAAGGATGGCGGCCACCGCCGCGTCGTCGACGGGAAAGTCGGGGGCCGCGCTGTCGGCCGGGGTACGGCGCCAGGCGGCGTAGCGGGAGAGCATGGCGAGCGCGCGGGCGGCGGACTCGGGGAAGCGGTAGACCGGCGGCAGGTCGCGCCGCTCCTTGACCGACTCGTAGAACTCCTCGGTCGCCATCATCACCGCGAGCACCGGCTTCGCCCGCTCCCGGGCCACCCGCCCGGTCTCCTCCAGCACGTCGATGGGGCTGGTCAAGAAGGGGGTGACGTTGATCATCAGGGCCAGGTCGACCCCCGGATCGTCGAGGACCACCCCCAGGGTGCGGGCGTAGTCGGGGGCCCGGGCGGAGGCGATCATGTCGACCGGGTTGCCGACGCTCGCCTCGGGGGGCAGGGCGGCGCGGAGGGCCGCCCGGGTGGCTTCCGACAGCTCGGCGATCTTCAATCCCAGGTTGACGCAGGCGTCGGTCGCCATGATCGCCGGGCCGCCGGCGTTGGTGACGATCGCCACCCGGTTGCCCGCGGGGAGCGGAGCGCGGGCCAGGGCGCGGGCGATGTCGAACAGCTCCTCGATGGTGTTGGCGCGCAGCACCCCGCACTGCTCCAGGAAGGCCGAGACCGTGACGTCCGCCCCGGCGATCGCCCCGGTGTGGCTGGAGGCGGCGCGGGCCCCCTCCTGGGTGCGCCCCGACTTGACGATCAAGATCGGCTTCTTCCGGGTCACCCGCTTGGCGATCTCAGTGAAGCGGCGGGGGTTGCCGAACGACTCCAGGTACATGGCGATGACTTTCGTCTCCGGGTCGTCCTCCCAGTGCTCGATCAGGTCGTTGCCCGAGACGTCCGCCTTGTTGCCCATGGAGACGAACTGGGTGAGGCCGATCCCCAGGTCCCGGGCGACGTTGAGGATCGCCACCCCGAGAGCCCCCGACTGGCTGACGAAGCCGAGCGGGCCCGGCTGGGCGGGAGTGGGGGCGAAGGTGGCGTTCAGGCGGACGTCGGCCGCGGTGTTGATCACCCCCATGCAGTTGGGGCCGATCATGCGTACTCCCGCGGCGCGGACGGCCGCGCGCAGGCGCTCCTCGCGCTCGGCCCCCTCGGGACCGGTCTCGGCGAAGCCGGCGGTGATGACGACGAGCCCGGCGACCCCTTTGGCGATGCAGGCCTCGACCGCACCCTGGACGAGCTGGCGCGGCACGACGATGACGCCCAAGTCCACGGGATCGGGGATGGCGGCGACCTCGGGGTAGCACTTGAGCGAGTGGATCACCTGGGCATGCGGGTTCACGGGGTAGATGGCGCCGTTGAACTCGGAGAGGACGAGGTTGTGGAGGAGGGCGAAGCCGATCGACTCCCGGCGGCGGGAGGCGCCGACGACGGCGATCGAACGCGGCGCGAAGATCGGGTCGAGAGCGCGGGGTTGGACGGTGGTCATGCGGGGTTTCTCCCTTCAGAGGAGTATCGCCGAAGTCGGTGCCAGGACACGCAGGCGCTCGGGGGCGAGGCGGATGGTGACCGGGAGCGTCTCCTGGCAGAGGTCGCCGTCGACCTGAGCGGCGAGGCCTGGCGGCCCCTCCAGGATGACCTCCTCGACGGAAACGATCGTCACGTCCTTCCTCCGTATGTGGCGGGCTCCGCGGAGGAGGTCGGCGGCGAAGGCGAGGGTGGCGATCCGGCCGCCGCTAAAGAGGAGGAGCTCCAGCCGGCCGTCGTCGGGGCGGGCGTCCGGCAGCAGCCGGTAGGGGCCGCCGTAGAGGGGGATGTTGGCCACCGCGACGAAGGTGGCGGCGAGCGGCCGGCCGTCGGCCGAGAGGGTGAGGTCGGGATAGGGGTAGCGCCACCACTCGGCGAGCCCCTGCCAGAGGATGCCCGCCTGGCCGAAGCGGCGCTTCAGGTCGCCGTCCAGGATCGAGAGGACGCGGGCGTCGAGCCCGGCCGAGACCATCATGAGGAAGGGGCTTGCCCCCGCGAGCCCGACATCGAGCGGCCGGGCCTCAAGGCTGCCGATCGCGGCGGCGGCTGCCACCGGGTCGGCCGGGAGGCCGAGGGCGCGGGCGAGGAGGTTGACCGTGCCGCCGGGGAGGATCCCCAGAGCCATCTCCGAGCCGAGGAGCCCCGCGGCCACCTCGCGCACCGTGCCGTCTCCGCCGAAGGCGAGGACCGCCTCGACCTCCCGCCCACCCCTGGCCCCGGCGATCTCCCGGGCGAGCCGGGTGGCGTCCCCCGGGCCGGCCGTGGGGACGTCCTCGACGGTGAAGCCGGCACCGCGGAGCTCGGCGAGAATCGCGTCGCGGAGGAGGGCGTGCCGGCGCTGCCCCGCCTTCGGGTTGTCGATCAGGGCGATGCGGCGCACGGAGGCTAGAAGAGGGTCCCGGTGCCGGCCCGCGGGGGGTAGCCCAGGTGCTCGTAGGCGCGGCGGGTGGCGACCCGGCCGCGGGGCGTGCGCTGCAGGAATCCCTCCTGGATGAGGAAGGGCTCGTAGAAGTCCTCCAGGGTCCCGCGATCCTCGCCCACCGCCGCGGCCAGGGCCCGGATGCCGGCCGGCCCGCCGTCGTAGTGCTCGATGAGAGTGTTCAAGATCTTGCGGTCGAGGTCGTCAAAGCCGTGCTCGTCGACCTCCAGGAGCTCCAGGGCCCGCTTGGCGCCGGGGAGGTCGACGAGCTCCGCCCCCTCCACCTGGGCGAAGTCGCGCACCCGCCGCAGGAGCCGGTTGGCGACCCGCGGGGTGCCGCGGCTCCGCCGGGCGATCTCCGCCGCCCCGTCCGGGTCGATGCCGATGCCGAGCAGGTGGGCCGAGCGCTGGATGATGCGGGCGAGCTCCTCCGGGCGGTAGAAGTCGAGCCGGTGGACGATGCCGAAGCGGGCGCGGAGCGGCGCGCTGATCAGGCCGGCGCGGGTGGTCGCCCCGACCAGGGTGAAGCGCGGCAGGTCGATCTTCACCGTCCGCGCCGCCGGCCCCTGGCCGATGACGAGGTCCAACCGGTAGTCCTCGAGGGCCGGGTAGAGGATCTCCTCGACCGTCGGCCCCAGACGGTGGATCTCGTCGATGAAGAGCACCTCGCCGGGGTCCAGGTTGGTGAGGATCGCCGCCAGGTCCCCTGCCCGCTCCAGCACCGGCCCGGAGGTGATGCGGAGCGGGGCGTTCATCTCGTTGGCGATGATGTGGGCGAGGGTCGTCTTGCCGAGCCCCGGGGGGCCGAAGAGGAGGACGTGGTCGAGGCTCTCCCGGCGCTCGCGGGCGGCGCGGATGAAGACCCGCAGGTTGTCGAGGATGCGGGTCTGCCCCACGTACTCCTCGAGCCGCCGGGGGCGGAGCGACGCCTCGACCCCGAGGTCGTCGGGATCGGGCGCGCCGGAGAGGAGGTGCTCCTCGGAGACCATGCCGGCATTCTAGCCGTTCCCCTCACCGCTTGACCGCAAGCCCGAGAAGAGATAGCCTTCCCCCAATATAAGTAATTAGCTCCCAGTGAGGCGCTGCGCCCGGCAGCGCCGACAACCTGTCCCGGGCGGAGGATGCATCGATGACGCACGCTCGTGCGGCCGTATCGCTGTTGTCCGTAGCTACCCTTTTGATCGCTGGGGCGGGCCAAGCTCATGCCGCGACCACGAGCTCGGGAGCCCAGAACCCGCTCGTCTCGTTCGCGACCCCGGGGCAGAAGCAGGTCACCCTCAAAGCCTGCAACGCGCTGGGCTGCTCGACGGTGACCCAGACGCTCACCGTCCTCGACCCCAGGCCGGTCATCCTCTCCGCCCAGGTCGGCGCGGTGGTGGTCGAGGCCGGCCAGCTCGTCAACCTCGCTGCCACGGGCCGTGGCCAACCGCCGCTCACCTACACCTGGAAGATGACCAGCGCGAGCTCGCCGGAAGTCGACGTCCTCGGCGCCGGGGCTTGGTGGAACACGGCGGGCGTCGCTCCGGGGACCTATACCGTCGCCCTCCATCTCCAGAATGCCTCCGGCGGGGTCGACTCGCAGCCGACGACGGTCGTCGTCGTCCCCGAGACGGCGAAGGACTTTTACACCGTCACCCCATGCCGACTCCTCGATACCCGCCTGACCAGCCCGGTCAGCTCGGGGACGCCGCTCACCTTCGCCGTCGCCGGCATCAGCGCCTTCGCCTGCGGCATCCCGGCCACCGCCAAGGCGGTCGCGGTCAACGTCACGGTGGTCGACCCCACCAACAGCGGCTTCGTCTCCCTCTATCCCGGCAACTACCCGGTGCCGAGCACGAGTACCCTCAACTTCGGCCCCGGCCAGACGCGGACCAACAACGCCATCCTGCCGCTCTCCTCGGACGGCAGCGGCACCCTGGCCATCCAGCCGTTCATCTTAGGCAAGGGCAACGTGCAGTTGCTCGTCGACGTGAGCGGCTACTTCCAGTAGGCGAGCCCGCCTGGACGCTTTACGCCCGGGAGAGGCGGTTCAGGCTGGCGCGGAGGAGGTCGTGGAAGGCCGCGTCGGGCCGCTCGCGGCGGGCGTCGGCCACGGCCCGCTCGGCCTGGGCCGGCTTGTAGCCTAAGTTGACCAGGGCGGAGACCACGTCGTCATCTTCGGGGAGCGACTTTTCCGGCAGCTCGGCCGCCAGCTCGCGCATCTTCTCCCGCAGCTCCAAAACCATCCGCTCGGCCGTCTTCTTGCCCACCCCCGGGATGGTCGACAGCCGCCCCAGGTCGCCGGCCGCGAGCGCCGCCAGGAGGTCCTCCGGGGCCATGCCGGAGAGGATCACCCGGGCCAGGCGCGGGCCGATCCCCGTCACCCCGATCAGCCGCTCGAAGAGGAGCTTCTCGCGCTCGGTCCAGAAGCCGAAGAGGGAGATGTCGTCCTCCCGCACCTGGGTGTGGATGTGGAGGGCGACCGGCCCGCTGCCGCCGCGGCGCTCGATCTCGTAGTAGGTGGAGAGCGGGATGTGGACCTCGTACCCCACCCCGTGCACGTCCAGGAGGAGGCGGTCGGTGCCGCTCTTCAAGATCTGGCCCTGCAGGTAACCGATCACGGAGGGATTCTACGCCGAAGGGGGCGACCCCCGAGAGGCGGACCTCCCGGGGGCCGTGGACAGCCTACGAGGTCTGCGGCGTCTGGATGTTGAAGGAATCCAGGAACTGCCGGTTGAAGTTGACCCCCAGGTCGCGCTTGCGCTTCTCGATCACCGAGGAGAGGACGCGCTCGAACCGCTCGTTCGCGAGCTGATCCCGGATCTGGTCCTTCTTGGTCGTCAGCTCCTTGGGGTCCGCCCCCTTGTGCTCGGCGACCTGGAAGAGCACCGCCCCCTGCCCGGCCGGCAGCGGACCGCCGATCTGTCCGGTGGGGAGGGCGAGGGCCGCCTGGGCGACCTGCGGTGAAAAGCCGAGCCCGGGGATGAAGCCGTTGCCGCCGAACTCCTGCGACTCCTTGACCTGGAGGCCGAGCTCCGAGGCCACCTGGTCCAGGGTCTTGCCCTTGCCGATCTCGTCCTTGGCCTGGGTCAGCCGGTCGAGGGTCATCTGCTGCTGCTTCTGGGTGGTGACGGCCAGGCGCACCTTCGGGTCCACCTCGGCGAGCGCCGGTGTCTTCGGCGCCTGGACGTCGGAGAGGTAGAGGACGAGCCAGCCGCGGCCGACCTGGATGGGCTTCGAGACCGAGCCCTTGGCGAGCTCGAAGGCGGCCTTGTTGAACTCCGGCAGGCGCCCGATGCCCGGCACGGGGTCGTTCTGGCCGAACTTGCCGGTCCGGGCGTAGGTGAGGGTCGGGTCGGCCTTGGCCAATGCCTCCAGGGCCTCGGGCCCCTTCGGCTTGTCCCGGTCCAGCCGGTCGGCGATCTCCTTGGCCTTGGCGGCGGCCAGGTCCTGGCTGCGCTCCATGGCCATCCGGGTGCCGATCTGCTGCTTGACCTGCTCGAACGGCTGCTGGCCGCCCGGACGCTTGTCGAGCACCTCGATCAGGTGGTAGCCGAAGCTCGAGTGGACAGGCCCCACCAGCTTGTGCGGCTCGGCCTGAAAGGCGGCCTCCTCGAACTCCTTGACCATGGCGTTGCGGCCGAAGAGGCCGAGGTCGCCGCCTTTGTCCTTCGAGCCCGGGTCGTCGGAGAGCTCGCGGGCAACCTTGGCGAAGTCCTCGCCCTTGGCGAGCCGCGCCTTGGCGTCGGCGATCTTCTTCTGCGCCGCGGCGTCGGGGTGCTGGTCGTCGACCTTGGCCAGGATGTGGCGGGCGTGCACCTGCTCCTGTTGGGCGAACTCCTTGGCGTGCGCGTCGTAGTAGTCCTTCATTGCCTTGTCGTCGACCTGCACCTGGGGCAGGAGCTTGGCCTTCTCCACCAGGACATAGGCGCCGTCGCGCTGCTCGGGGAGCTTGAATTCCGCCTTGTGCGCCTCGTAGTAGGCATTGAGCTCGGCCGGCGTGACCTCCTGCGCCTGGACGAAACGGCCGCGGGGAAGCTCGACGTAGCGGACCTTGGCCTTCTCGACCTGGTCGCGGTAGGCCCTGTCGACCTCGTCGTCGGAGATGTAGACGCCGGCCTTGAGGGTCTCGACGAGCTTGCCGAGCACGAGGTCGTCCCGGAGCGTGCGCTCGAAGTCGTCGGGAGTCATGTGGAGCTGCTCCAGGAGGTACTGCCGGTAGAGGGATTCGCCCACGAAGTGGCCCTTCTCGTCTTGGAAGGTGGGGGCGGTCAGGATGCGGTCGCGCACCTCCTCGTCGCTCGCCTTGAGGCCCAGCCGGTCGGCCTCGGCGAGCAGGACCTTCTGGTTGATCGCCTGGGTCAGGGCCTGGAGGGGAAGCTGCATCTGCTTCTCCATCTCGGGCGTGAACTGCTCGCCGTACATCTGCTGGAACCGCCGCTGGAGCGCCTGGTAGCTGCGCTGGTAGTCCTCGCGGGTAACCGAGTCGTGGCCCACGGTCGCCGCCACGTGGGAAGAGGTCGCCCCCCTCCCGAACGAGGTCACGTCGCCGAAGCCGATGAAGATGGCAGCCACGAAGAGGGCGATGATCACCCACAGGATCCAGCTAAGATATTTGAGGTTCTCACGAAAGACCTTGAGCATCGAAACGACTCCTTTCGCCCCGGAGGGACGCAGCACTCTACCAGCCGGCGAGCGGCGCGACAACCGTGTTAATATTCGTTTCTCGATATGAATAGGAGTTTTGAGTGCCCCCCCTGAAGGCCGGCAGCCCGAGAAAGGATTGGTACAGCGTCTCGGTGGACACCCTCCGCGGGTGGGCCTTCCTGGCGCTCATCCTGGTCGTCCTCGGGGTCGGCTACGGGGGGTACAAGATCTGGGAGCGGCGGGCGAGCGAGCGCCAGGCGCAGCAGGTCATCGGCAAGGCGGAGCTCCTCCTGGAACAGATCCAGGGCGAGCCCGGGATCGCGGCCAAGAGCGACTTCGGCGCCGCCCGCCAGAGCCTCGAGGAGGCGCGCGCCGACTTCACCCAGGGCGCCTTCCGCGGCTCGCTCCAGAGCGCCGAGCGGAGCTTGAACCTCCTCCTCGCCATCCGTGACTCCCTGCGGCCGGGGGCCTCCGGGGAGGCCCATTTCGTCTCCCTCCAGGGGGAGGTCGAGTACCGCCGCGGCAACGGCGAGGAGTGGGAGGAGGCGAGGAGCCACGTGCCGCTCCACGCCGGCGACTACGTGCGCACGGGGGGCGGCGGCTCGGCCGAGGTCATGTTCGGCGACGGCACCCTCTTCACGGTGCGCCCCAACACCCAGTTCATCGTCGCCCCACCCCGCCTCGCCGAGGGGGGCGGCACCGAGCAGTCGATCCAGATGGACTACGGCTGGGTCGACTTGAACACCTCCAGCCGGGCCAGCAAGGTGAAGACCCCGGGGGCGGAGGCGCGGGTTCAGCAGGACTCGGAGGCCTTCGTCACCTTCGACCGCAACTCGAAGAAGGGGCGCTACGGCACCCTCCGCGGCGGGCTCGAGCTGGAATCGAAGGGTGGCATGAAGCGCGAGGTCAAGGAGCTCCAGCAGGTCACCCAGACGGGCGACCTCCTGTCCCAGCCGCAGGCCCTCCCCGGCCGCCCGGACCCGCTCGAGCCGGCCGACAACATGGAGGTCGATCCCGGCAAGGAGCAGCGCATGGTCCTCGCCTGGCAGCCGGTCTCCGGCGCCTCCCGCTACGCCCTCCAGGTCTCCCGCAACCACCTCTTCGTCGACAACGTCATCGACGTCGAGAACCGGGTGAAGCCCCGGGCCACGCTCGGCATCCGCGGCGAGGGCACCTTCCAGTGGCGGGTGGCCGCCTACGGCAAGGACGGCTCGCAGGGGCCGTGGAGCCCGCCGCGGCGCTTCCGGGTGGCCTCGTTCCGGAGCGGCGCGGGGGAGGGTGACAAGACGCCGCCCCCGCTTGACCTCGAAGACGTCAAATCCTACGGTAGTATCTTCATCGTCGGCGGCAAGACCGAGCCCGGGGCGGTGGTGGAGGTCAACGGAGAGCAGGTGAAGGTCGGTCCGGATGGTACTTTCACCAAGACCGTCCAGCTGACCCGGGAGGGCTTGAGCTTCATTGAGGTCCGGGCGCGCGAAGGGGTTAACGTGACCGTGCGGCGCCTGCGGGTGTTCGTCGCCAATCCCTAGCCAATCCCTATAAAGACAAGAGATGGTTTTCGCCGATACGAATCTAGACCCCTGCCGCCGCTCACCGGCCGCACTCCGCACCGTGGTGCGGAGCTACCCATAAGGACCAGGAAGTCTGATGCCCGTTGGTTCGCTGCTCCGTTATTTTTCGAAAGACCTGGCGATCGACCTCGGTACCGCCAATACCCTGGTCTTCGCCAAGGGCCAGGGGATCGTGGTGCGCGAGCCCTCGGTCGTCGTCATCAACAAGCTGACCAATCGCATCGAGGCGGTGGGGATCGAGGCCAAGGAGATGCTCGGCCGGACTCCCGGCAACATCGAATCGATCCGCCCCATGAAGGACGGCGTCATCGCCGACTTCGAAGTCACCGAGCGCATGCTCGAGTACTTCATCAAAAAGGCCCACGGGCGCAAGATGTACGTCCATCCCCGGATCGTCATCGGGGTGCCCTCCGAGATCACCCAGGTGGAGAAGCGGGCGGTCAAGGACTCGGCCATGCGCGCCGGGGCCTCCGAGGTCTTCCTCGTCGAACAGGCCATGATGGCGGCGATCGGGGCGGGGCTGCCGATCACCGAGCCCTCGGGCAACATGATCGTCGACATCGGCGGCGGCACGACGGACGTGGCGGTCATCTCGCTCGCCGGCACGGTCTACAGCCGCTCGGTGCGGATCGCCGGCAACGAGATGGACGTCGGCATCATCCAGTACTTGAAACGCAAGTACAACCTCCTGATCGGCGAGCGCACGGCGGAGCAGATCAAGATCCAGCTCGGCTCGGCCTACCCCTTGAAAGAAGAGATCAAGATGGACATCAAGGGGCGCGACCTGGTCGAGGGGGTGCCGAAGACCCTCACCATCTCCGACGAGGAGATCCGCGAGGCCCTGGCCGAGCCGGTGGCGACGATCGTCGAGGCGGTGCGCATGGCTCTGGAGCGCACCCCGCCGGAGCTCTCCGCCGACATCATGGACAAGGGCATCGTGCTCTCCGGCGGCGGGGCGCTGCTGCGCAACCTCGACCAGCGGCTGCGCGACGAGACCGGCCTGCCGGTGGTCCTGGCCGAGGATCCGCTGGCGTCGGTCGTCCTCGGCACCGGCCGGGTGCTGTCCGACATCGACCTCCTGCGCAAGGTCTCCATTCGTTAGGCGGCCGGGTTTAGTGCAGGCCGAAGAGTGGACGAGCGCCGTACTGGCTGGCTGCTGATCCTGGTCCTCGCCGGACAGTTGGTGTTCCTCGCCAGCCGGGTCCCGGGGCGCGGGCACGGCACCGCCCTGGAGTCGGCCGGCCTGCGCGTCCTGGGACCGGCCGCCCGGCTGGTGGCCGTGATCTCGGAGGGGTTCTCGGGCTCCCGGGAGAGCCTCGTCCTCCACGGCCGCATGATCGACGAGAACCGCGCCTTGAAACGGGAGGTGATGGACCTGAAGCTCCGGCTCCTGCGCGCTTCGGACCTCGGGGCCGAGATGGCCCGGCTGGGGGCCGCCGTCGGCTACGCGGCGCCGCCGGCCGGGGACATCCGGGCGGCGGACGTCGTCTACGTCGACCGCGCCTCGCTGCTGCGCACCCTCGTGCTCTACGCCGGGCCGCGGCCGGCCCGGGTCAACCAGCCGGTGCTCTCGCCCGAGGGTCTCGTGGGGAGGGTCGTCGTCGTCGCCGGCCCCTATGCCAAGGTGCAGCTCATCACCGACCGCGCCGCCGCCGTGGGGGCGATGGCGCTCCGCACTCGCCGCCAGGGGGTGGTGCGGGGCAGCGCCAGAGACTTAGGCTTCGGGCTCGAGCTCGACTACGTGCCGCTCCAGGCCGACATCCGGGTGGGCGACCGCATCGTCACCGCGGGGATCGACGGCGTCTACCCGCGGGGGATCCCGGTGGGGACGGTGGTATCGGTCGAGCCCGGTGGGCAGCTCTTCCACAAGATCGCTCTCGCCCCCGCGGTCGACTTCGGCGCGCTCGACCAGGTCTACCTTCTGGATCACGAACCCGTCCCCGACCCCATCAAGGAGGCGCTCCCCGGTGTCCGGCGTCGTTAAGCTCGCGCTCGGCGTCGCCGCGGCGCTTCTGGTCCACCTGGTGGGGTCGCGCCTGTCCCCTGACTTCCCGCGCGTCATGGACGTCTTCCTGGTCGTCGTCGCCGTCCATGCCCTCTCCGGCAACACCCTGACCGGGCTCCTCGTCGGCATGGCCGTGGGCCTCGTCCACGACACCCTGACCGGCGGCCTGTATGGTCTGCATGGATTCGCTGATACCATCGTCGGCTACGGGACGGCGCGCCTGGCCCAGCGCCTGGTCATCCAGCGGGCGAGCGGGGTTTTCCTCGTCGTGGGCCTGGCCTCCGTGCTGCAACAGGTGGTTCTCGTGGGGCTGACCTTCCTCCTCTTAGACCCGGCGTTGCCCCGGCCCCAGTGGGTCGGCGCCAAGGCGGTGGCCTGCGGCCTCCTCGGCATGCTGATCTACGCCGTCGCCGGGAGCATGGGCCGCAACTACGAGAGCCGAAGGCGGAGCCGGATGAGCCGTCTCCGGCTGGAGTAACACGAGGCAAGGAGACTGGATGAAAGTCGTTCGCGAGCATCGAGAGGATCTGGTCCAACGGGTGCGCCTCATGTCCCGGCTGGTGACCGGAGTCCTCGTCTTGATCGCCGCCGGGTTCTGGTTCGTGCAGATGGTCCAGGGGGACTACTACCGGGAGCTGGCGGAGAACAACCGCCTGCGCAAGCTCCCCATCCAGGCCCCCCGCGGGCTGATCTACGATCGCCACGGCCGGCTCCTGGTCGAGAACATCCCGAGCTACAACCTGACGATCGACAGGAGCCGGAGCGGCAACGTCAAGAAGGCGATGGACTTCGTGGCCGACGTCCTCGGCAAGCCGCGCGAGGACCTCCAGGCGCTCCGGGAGCGCTACCGCGGCATCCCGGTCTTCAAGCCGGTCCTCGTGGGGGAGAACCTGACCCTCGCCCAGGTGGCGCGGATCGGGGTCGCGAGCCTCGAGTTCCCCGAGTTCGAGGTCGAGGTCCAGCACCTGCGCCTCTACCGGCACGGCGCCCAGACCGCGCATCTCCTGGGCTACCTGGGCGAGGTGACGCCCGAGGAGGTCGACAGCGCGGAGGGGGCGCTCACCGCCGGCGACCTGGTGGGGAAGAAAGGGCTCGAGAAGA
>JAXDLD010000042.1:0-3061 GCA_034666805.1 Acidobacteriota bacterium | reverse complement strand
GCAGGTCACGATCGAAGGTCATTACGGTCTCGCATCCCCCCTCCCGCGCCCACTCGCGGATCAGGTAGTCGGCGAAGTCGCCCCGTCCGGATTCGTAGGCGGAGAGAGCCCGCGCCAGACGCTCGCTGGAAGGGAAGGCCAGGTGCCGGGCGCGCAGCAGTTGGTCCAGAATGGAAGCGACCTCCACGCGGGCGACCTTGTAGCTGGTCTCGAGCACCCAGACGATTTCGCAGAGGACCACGTCGGAGACGAAGCAGGGCTCGCCGGCCTCAATCGCCTTCTGGAGCAGGGTCTTGGCTCGGCGGCACTGGGCGGGGTCGTCATCGACCAGGAAGCGGACCAGGACGTTGGTATCGAGGGCGATCACTTCCGGGTCGCCGACCGCCGGATCGCTGCGTCCATGTCGTCCAGAGTCACTCCCTGGACCCGCGGCTTGATGACGCCGAAGAGCGACATCAAGTCGACGGTCTCGGGACGCATCTCGACCACGCCGTCCTCACGGACGAGGAAGGACACCCGATGGCCCACCTCCAGGGAGAGCGCATCGCGCACCTCCTTGGGAATGGTGATCTGGCCTTTGCTGGTGATTGTGGCGTTGGGCATCCTTACCCCCTTAAAGGTTCCTTACTGAAGGGTAAGGCGCATTCCTGGGAGAGTCAAGGGGCGCAGGAAAGGCTCGGCCCCGGGCGCGAGAGTCTTGCGGGATCTGGTATGCTTTTTACCAGTCCTTTCGATTCGACTTCTCGGAGCCTCGCCATGAAGACGCGTCTCGCGCTCGCCCTCTTCGCTCTCTCGATCGCCTGCCCGGCCGTGGGCACGGCGTCCCGGTCCGCTGTCGGCCGAGTGGTGGATACGGGCGGGCTCCCGATCGTGGGCGCCACGGTCCATCTCCTTCCCGCCAATGTCGCCGGCACCGCCGGCAGTGATACCGACGGCAACGCCGCCGCGACCGTGGGCCGGGAGGCCCTGGTCTCCGCCCGGACCGATGCCCATGGGCGCTTCGCCATCAAGAAGTTGCCCGCCGGCCCGATCGACCTCGCCGTGCGCGCCCGGCGCTTCGCGCCCGTCCTCCTCCGCGGCGTCGTCCCCAGCCTCGTCCCCGGCAGTCCGGCCGAGGCGCCCGCCGATCTCGGCAAGATCGTCCTCCAGGCCGGCGCCGTCCTCACCGGGAGCGTCGAGGATCCGGAGGGACGACCGCTCGCCGGAGCCCTCGTTCGAGTCGGGCGGACGGACGAGCTCGACGACTGGCTCTCCTGGGCTGGCGCAAAGCCGGAGAACGAATGGAGGACCGGGGTCGACGGGGGGTTCGAGGCGATCGACCTCACCCCCGGGGATTGGCTGCGACTCCGGATCGAGCGCGAGGGCTACGCCTCCCGGACGATCGGGCTCGATACCTGGCTGGAGGAGCCGCCCCGTATCGTCCTCACCCCCATCTCCCAGGTCGCCGGCCGGGTGCTCGACGAGGCGGGCTCTCCCATCCCCGCCGCCCGGGTCATCCTGGAGAACGAGCGGGCCGACAGTTGCCTGGCGGAAGGACCGACGGATGCCCTAGGACGCTTCGCGATCGCCGGCCTCCCCCCCGGCCGCTACACACTCCACGTTTCGGCCGCCAATCACCTGCCCGCCGAGCCCGAGCCGGTCAAGGTCGTCGCGGGCTCCAACGTGACCGACCTCACGATCCTCTTGAGCGAAGGCGCCGTGATCGATGGCCAGGTGACGACCGCGGACGGCGATCCGGCGGTGGGGGCCGAGGTGCGGCTCGCCGACCCCTCCTCTCCCCTCGCTCCGGGAGCGCGACGCTTCTCGTTCATCGCCAGCACCCGGACGGACGGCGACGGCCGCTACCGGTTGGGCGGGGTCACAAAGGGCCACCACCGGGTCGCCGCCGACCTCGCGGGCCGCCAGAAGACGGCCGGCGAGCTGGATGTCGAGGATGCCGCGAACTGGCTCGATCTGCGCCTGGGCGAGACGGGGGATTCGCGCCTCCTGGCCGTTCGATAGAGGGCGAAGGGAAGCGTCCGAGTTTCTGTCAGGGTTCTTCCAGAACCTGAGCGGCGGTGGAGGCGAGGGCAGCGCGGCGCAGCCACCGGGACAGTCGAGCCGTGTCCTCAGAGCGCAAGACCTCCGCTCGCTGTGCCTCGCTCATCGCGATGTCACGCGCGGCCAGGAGATCGAGGATGGACTCCGCCCGGCCCCTGGCTTCTCCGCGCGCTTCTCCCCTGGCCTCCGCCGCCGCCTCGCGCTGCCGCAGCGTCGGGTCTCCCTGAGCGGCCAGCGCCTCCACCACGGCGTGGTGGGCCGCCGCGGCGTCGAGCAGGGCGGCTACCCCCAGAGGGGTGACCAGGGAGGGGTCCTCGATCCGCGAGCCGAAGTCCAGGGGACGCCAACTCTGGCTCTCGGCGGACCACTCACAGACCCGCTGGCCTTTGACGAAGATCGCGAAGATCCTCCGCACGCCGCGGCGGTGCATCCGCACCGCCTTCTCGGTGACGTCGCGCTCGTCCTGCTCGGAGACCACCTCGAAGGCCATCTCCTCCAGGTAGCGCGCGCCGGTCGCCGGATCGGAGCCCTCCTTGAACACGCAGGTGTCGCTCGCGAAGTCGGATTCCTCGTCGTGACGGGTGAGCAGATCCGTGGCCGCCTGATAGCCGGGAGCCACGTGCGCTTCGAGCACGTAGTCGAGCCGTGTGTGCTGGGCGGCGTGGGGTAGATGGGCGGGCGAGGCGACCACCCGCCGGCCGCCGATGATCTCGTCGCGGGTGACTTCCGGCAGGACCAGGTGATCGTCGACGCGCGGGAAAGAGCCCCGCCCGGGCAGGCGCAGGGAATCCGAGCTCGATCGACCTGGAGCTTTGAGACTGTAGGCGGCGCGGTGCCCGTGCCCGTCCATGGGGTCAGTATACCCGAGAGCTGTGCCGCCGTTTTCGAGAAGTGCTGGCCGCTATCAGGGTTCTTCCAGAACCTGAGCGGCGGTCGAGGCGAGGGCAGCGCGGCGCAGCCACCGGGACAGTCGAGCCGTGTCCTCAGAGCGCAAGACCTCCGCTCGCTGTGCCTCGCTCAT
>JAXDLD010000041.1:0-7524 GCA_034666805.1 Acidobacteriota bacterium | reverse complement strand
CGGTGGTGATCAAGATGATCACCCTCGGCCAAGGGAAAACGGCGGGGATGGAGCGCCTGGAGCGCCTAGCCGCCGCTTTGAGCGACCGGCCCGACCCCTGCTTTCCCGCCATCCTCGACAGCGGCTTCACAACCGACGGCAGCGCCTTTCTCGTCCTCGAGCACCTCGAAGGGAGGGGCTTCGAGAGCCTCGCCGGCGGCCGCGGGCAGCGGGCGCTGAACCTGGTCGGCCAGGTGATCGACGGCCTGGAGACGCTCGCCGGCCGGGGGGTCTTCCACGGCAGCCTGTCGCCGGACAACCTCCTCGTCATCCGCCCCCAGGCGGACGGGGTGAAGACCTTCGGGCTCGGCACCGCCTTCTTCCGCACCCCCGAGGCCGCCGCCGCGGACGCTCAGAACGCCCGCTACCGGGCGCCCGAGGAGCTCGGTCCCGCCCCCGCCGGCACCGCCCTCCCCGACGAGGAGCGCTGGCGCTCCGACCTCTACTCCCTCGCCTTGACCGCCTGCCGGGTCCTGGGGGCGGAGGTCACCTTCGCCGATACGCCGACCCCCAAGGTGGCGATCCCCACCGTGCTCAGCTTCGAGCTCAAGGAGCCGGACGCCCTGCGCCAGCTGCTCGAGGGGGCGCTCCGCCAGAGCCCCAAGGACCGGCCCACCCTGCACCAGGCGCGCAACAGCCTGCGCCGCGCCCAGGGCCTGCCGCCCCTCGCCGAGAAGCCGGCCCGGCCTCCGGCGCCGTCTCCAGCCCCCCCGCTCCCGGCCGCCGTCGAGCCGCCGCCCCCGGCAATCGAGGAGACCCGGCCGGCCTTCTTCCCGCCCGAGGCCGCCTCGGGGAACGCGCCGGGCGCCGGGCTGGACGCCATCGATCTGCCGCCTCTCGCGCCGGCCGCAACGCTCGCGCCGGTAGAAACCGCCGTGCCGCCCGTCTCCGAGGATTCGGATGCCGGCCTGCTGTCGTTCGACGACGACCTGCTGGGGGACCTCCCGCCGGCGGCGCCGCCAGCCGTAGCGGCACCGGGACGAGCCATGCCGACAGCACCCCGAACCGGCGGTACGGGCGGCACGGGCCCGGTGCCGACCGCCCCCTCGGCTCCGGCCGCCCCCGACGCCAAGGCCCCGTGGCTCGCCCGCTTGCGCCGGCCGGTCCCGCTGGCGGCGGCGGCGGGCGGCCTGCTCGTCCTGCTCCTCGGGGTCTGGTGGCTGGCGGGGCAGGGCTCGCCGCCGCCGGTCGTGGCCGCTCCGGTCCACCCCGCCGCGCCGGCGCCTCCACCCCCGCCGCCGCCCGGCGTGCGCCTCGCCACCGCCAAGAGCTACATGGCCCAGGGACAGGAGCACGAGGCTCTGGCGGTCCTGCGGACGCTCACCCCCGCCGACCAGGGCACCCTACCGCCGCCGGACGCCGCGGCTCTCCGCGCTCTCCAGGCGACCCTCACCCAGAACGCTCCCGCGCGGGTGGCGAACGACCTCGCCGCCGGTCTGAAGAGCCGGGACGTGGTGCTCCTCCACGGCGCGGTCGAGGACGCCGCCCCGCTGCCGCCCACCGCCCTCCTCCCCAGCGCCCAGGGCGACCTCGCCAAGGCCCGCCCGGTGGCCGAGCTCTACGACCGTGCCGTGGCGGCGGACCGCCAGGGCCAGGCGGCCGAGGTCCTCGGCCGCTTCGGCGAGATCGCCAAGCTTCTGCAGAGCGGGCGCGATGCCTCGGTGCGCGACCCCTCCGGCCTCCGCGACCGCGCCGCCGGGAAGCTCGAGACCGAGGCCGACGCACTGCTGCGCGACGCGCGCTACGACGAGGCGATCGCCCACCTGGAGCCGCTCTCCCGCACCTGGCCGGACCGGCCAGGGCTGAAATCTAGGCTCGCCGACATCCGCGCCCAGGAGAAGGCCGAGCACAGCGTGCAGTCGGCGATCACCGAGGCGACCGCGGCGGAGAAGCTCAAGAAGCCGGACGAGGGGCTCGCCGCTCTCCGCCGGATCAAGCCCACAGCCCATCTGGAGACGCCGTACAACGAGGTCAAGCAGCGGCTGGAGACCCTCCTCGCCCAGTATGACAACTCGCCCCCCACGGTCGAGCTGCGCGACGGCTACCTCCTCGACTACTCCCGCGGGACCCCGGTCAACCTGAGCTTCCGGGTACGCGACGACTACAAGGTGACGAGCGTCAAGATCTACGCCCGGCCCGGGGGCGGCGGCAAGATGCAGGAGATGCAGTACGTCAAGGACGGCTTCTCCTACACGGTGGCGATCACCCCCGCCTTCCACCAGAACGAGACGGTCGACTTCTACGTCGTGGCGACCGACCCCTCCGGCCACGAGACCTTCCTCGGGACCCGGGACAAGCCGATGCAGCTCAAGCGGAAGAAGGGGTTCCGGGAGACCTGATCGGGGTCAGCGGGGTTGCGGCGATTGCCTCGGGGCATTCCATCCGCTATCCTGCATGCCTTAAATCCCACTGGTGGAAGAGGAAGTTGGGCGGTCTTCAGGGCGGTCCCCTCTTTCCGAGGAGACTGAAAATGCGGAAACCTGTGCTCGCGGCAGCCTTCGGACTCTCTTGCCTGGCAGCCCAGGCGGTATTTGGCGGGGTTGGCGAGGTGGTGCCCACCGGCAAGGGGAAGGGAACAGGGGTGTATCGGGCCGCCGCGCCGCCTGTCGCCACCCCGAAAGTGGGGGACAACGGCATCCTCTACCACGCCAACGGTTCGGTGATGCACGGCACTCTCCACATCTACTTCGTCTACTACGGCAACTGGAGCGGCAACACCGCCGCCACGACGATCCTCGAGGACTGGGCCAACCACATCGGCGGCTCGCCGCACTTCAACATCAACACCACCTACTTCGACGGCGCCGGGAGCGTCGCCAACTCGATCACCTTCGGCGGCAGGGCGACCGACAACTACTCCCTGGGCAGCTCGCTCTCCGACGCCAACGTCTTCGCCATCGTGCAGTCGGCGATCTTCAGCGGTCACCTGCCGCTCGACACCCAGGGCATCTACTTCCTCTTGAGCTCGGCCGACGTCGCCGAGACCAGCGGCTTCTGCACGGTGTACTGCGGCTGGCACAACTACAGGACCTTAGGCACCGTCCAGATCAAGTACTCCTTCGTCGGCAACCACGACCGCTGCCCGAGCGGCTGTGAGGGCCTGGTCGCCAACGACCCCAACGGCGACGCCGGGGCCGACGGCATGATCTCGACCATGACGCACGAGTTGGAGGAGACGGCGACCGACCCGCTCCTGAACGCCTGGTACGATGCCCAGGGCAATGAGAACGGCGACAAGTGCGCCTACAACTACGGCCCGCGGTACACCACCGCCAACGGTTCGCAGGCCAACGTCCACCTCGGCACGCGGGACTACCTGATTCAGCGCAACTGGATCAACGCCAACGGTGGCTCCTGCCAGACCGTCTACGATCCCGGCCTCGCCTTCTACAGCGTGGACCCCTGCCGCCTCGTCGACACCCGCAACCCGGACGGGCCGCTCGCCGGTCCCGCCCTGGCGCCGACCTCGACCCGCGCCTTCGCCCTGGCCGGCAACTGCAACATCCCGGCGACCGCCAAGGCGCTCTCGGTCAACCTGACGGTGACCGGTCCTTCCGCCGCGGGGTTTCTCACCCTCTTCCCCGCGGACCAGGCCCTGCCGACCGCGAGCGTCGTCAGCTTCTCTCCCGGCAACACGCGGAGCAGCAACGCCATCCTCCTCGTGAGCGGCGAAGGCACCGTTAGCCTCAATCTCAGGAACGGCGCGGCCGGCGCGCTGCACGTCATCCTGGACGTCAACGGCTACTTCGAGTAGGAGCCTTTCGCCACAACGCCGAGGGCGGTCGGTCATGCGGGTCGCTGCGCTTTATGACATCCACGGCAACCTCCCCGCGCTGGAGGCTGTCGTCGAAGAGATCGGGCGAGCCGAGGTCGACCAGGTCGTGGTCGGTGGCGATGTGGTTCCCGGCCCGATGCCACGGGAAACGCTCGCCTGCCTGCTGGACCTCAAGATTCCCGTGCGGTTCATCCAAGGCAATGGCGAGGTCGCGGTGCTGGCACGGAGGGCGGGCACGGATCTCGGCAAGCTCCCGGAACAGGCTCGCGAGGCCATCCGCTGGACCGCGGAGCAGCTCGATCTTGAAGACGAGCGGTGGCTCGCGAGCTGGCCGAAAACACTCCGGATCGAGATTCGCGGGTTGGGCGAGGTGCTGTTCTGCCACGCTACACCGCGCGACGAAAATGAGTGTTTTACCCGTTTGACCCCGGAAGATCGCCTCCTGCCCGTCTTTATAGGGGTCGACGCGCCCGTGGTCATCTGCGGTCATACCCACATGCAGTTCGACCGGACGGTCGGAAGGATTCGAGTGGTGAATGCCGGCAGTGTGGGGATGCCGTTCGGGGAACCCGGCGCCGATTGGCTTCTGCTCGGCCCCGGCGTTCAGCTCCGGCATACGTCTTACGATCTCGCGAAAGCCGCGGAGCGGATTCGCCAAACGCGGTATCCCCAAGCGGCGGAGTTCGCGGCCCGAAATGTCCTGCACCCCCCTGCCGAGGCGGAGATGCTGGATCTCTTCACCAAGATCCAATTGAGCTGAAGGCGGCCGCCGGCAAGGCGCGGCTCACGCGGGCATCACCACCCGCCCCGCCGGCAGGAACCAGAGCTCGAAGCGGGGGGGCTCGGGGAGACCGAGGGCCTCGGCCACCGCGCGCACGTAGGCGGCGCCCTGGGGGGCGTAGGCGGTGGCGCGGGCGGCCAGGGCCTCCTCGCCTTGGACCTCGTCGGTCTTGTAGTCGGCGACCACCAGGGACCCGGTCCCGACATCTTTATATAAAAGGTCGATCGCCCCGGCCACGTAGCCGACCGGGGCGTTCTCCCCCCGGCCGGGCGGCAGGAGGACTGGCAGCTCGCGGGCGACGATCCCGTCCGCCGCGGCGCGCAGCCGGGGGAGGAGGGGGCCGGCGGCGAAGCGCTCCAGGAGGGCGGCGGCGCGGCGCTGGGCGCGGTCGGGGCGGGCGTCGCCCAGGAGCGCCGCCAGGTAGGAGGGGAGGAGGGCGCGCTGGCGGGCCAGCTCGGCCTCGGGTTCGGCCTCCAGGTCCCAGCTCTCCAGGGCGCGGTGGACGGCGCCGCCCGCCGCCATCGCCGATTCCCGGTCGCTCCCGCCGTTCTCGGACGTGCGGGTCGCGGCCGGCTCCTCCCCCTCTCTCTCGTCCCCATCCGCGAAACGGCGCTCGGCCTGGAGGGCGCGCAGGCGCTGGTGGGCCTCCTCGGAGGCGGCGGTGCTCCACGGGCGGGCCATGCGCTCCTCCGCCTCCTCACCCCGAGTGACGAGGAGGGCGGCGGCGCGGCGCACCTCCTCCGGCGCGGGGAGCTCGGGGGCCTCGCGCTCGGCCTCCGGCGCGGCCTCCCGCTCGTGGAGGTCGGGCAGATACCAGAGGGCGCCCGTGGCGTCGGCCGAGGACCAGGTGCCGCGCTCGGCCGCCTCCTGGAAGAGACCGGCGAGCGGCGGCACCCCGGGGCGGGAGAGGAGGAGGTCGACGTGGGTCTTGGCCTGGGCCGGGTCGAGCGGGGTCTCCCGCGGCGGCCAGGAGCCGGCCAGGACCAGGCGGTCCTTGGCCCGGGTCATGGCGACGTAGAGGGTGCGCACCCGCTCCGCCGCCTCGACCGCGGCGCGCTCCGCCTCGACCTCGTCGAAGCCGGGGGTGGCGGCGCCGAAGACCCGGTACTCGGCCGTGCGGCGGTCGTTGCCGATATCGCCCGCCCCGGTGGCGGGGGGGAGGGCGCCGATCTCGGTGCGGTCCGGCCGGTCGACTCGCGACTGCTTGTGGAGCTGGAGGAGGTAGACGTGCTCGAAGTCGAGACCCTTGGCGCCGTGGATGGTGAGCACCGAGACCGCGTCCTCGCCGCCCTCCCGCGGGCGCCCCTCCTCGGCCTCCTCGGCCTCGGCCACGTTCCGGCGCAGGAGGCGGAGGACGGCGGTGACGTCGCCGCTCCCCTCTTCGAGGGCGGTCAGAAGCTGGCGGAAGAAGCGGTCGAGGTTCGCCAGGCGGTAGGCCCCGAGATAGCGCGCCGCCTCCGTGGCCTCGACCAGGAAGAGCCGGCGCAGGCGCTCGACGAAGAGGTCCGCCGGGTCAGTCTCCCACGATTCGCGGAGGTAGGCCAGGGCCTCGATCGCCGCGGCGAGGTTCTGCTCCCAGCCCCGCACCCGCTCGATCCCGGGCACGTCCGCCGGCACCGCCAGCGCCGCCTCCGCGATCACCGCGCGTACCTCGGCGAGCTTCTCCGGCGCGGGGCGGAAGAGGTCGGTCGCCAGGCGCGGGAAGTCCCGGCGCCAGAGGGGGAGGAGGGCCGCGTCCGGCACCCCGACCGAGGCCGAGCGGAGGACGGTCAGGAGCGCCAGGTGATCGCCCGGGTCGAGCACTGCCCGCACCAGGGCCGCCACCTCGATGACCTCGCGCCGCCGGTAGTATTGCTTGTCCCGGCCGACGAGGAAGGGGATGCGGGCGCGGCGCAGGGCCTCCAGGTAGACGTCGAGGTCGCCGCCGCTGCGGAGCAGGATGCCGATCTCCTTCCAGCGCACGCCGTGGGCGGTGTGGAGGTCGAGGAGGTCGGCGGCGAGGGCCGCGGCCTCCAGCTCGGAGGCGGCGCCGGGGCGGGTGCGGGCCAGGATCTCCCCGGGCTCCCCCTCGTTCTTCCAGGAGACCCAGTACTCGACCGGCCGGCGGGTCCGGCCGGCGGGGCCTTCCTCATGGAAGCCGGCGCTTCCCGCCTTGGCCTCGCACGGCAGGAGCGGCTCGAAGGGGGGCTGGAGGCCGGGGGTGTGGCGCATCACCGGCTGGATCACCCGCGCCACCTCTTCGAGGATCGCCGGCACCGAGCGGAAGTTCTCGACCAGGGGCCGGACCTCGCCGCCGGCCCGGCGCACGAGGTCCACGAAGCCGTCGTAGGCGCGGAGGTCGGCGCTCCGCCAGCCGTAGATCGACTGCTTGGGATCGCCCACGAGGAAGAGCCCGGGCCGCTCCTCGGGGGCGCTGTCGAGCGCCAGGAGGCGGAGGATCTCGCACTGCTCGCGGTCGGTGTCCTGGAACTCGTCGACCAGGAGCTGATCGATGCCGCGCCGCACTCGCGACCGCACCTCGGGGTGGCTCGCTAAGAGGGCGGCGGCACCGGAGAGGAGCGACTGGAAGGTCTCGATCCCGCGGGCCCGGAGCTCCCCTTCCACCCGGGCGAGGAGGGGGGCCAAGGCGCGGCGGGCGGCGCCCAGGAGATCGGGGTCGAGCCGTTCGAGGTGGGAGAGGAGGCGGCAGAGCGCCGCGGCGCGAGCGGCGAGGTCGCCCACCGCCCCGCCCAGCCGCTCCTGCTCGGCCTGGCTCGAGAGCTTCCCCTTGCTCCACTCGCGGATACGGTCGGCGAGGTTCCGGGGGAGGAGATCGGCGACCCAGCCTCGGAGGCTCGTGAGGTCGGGGACCCCCTCGTGCATCCTTTCCAGGAGCGTCCCGATCCCGGCCTCGATCGCCTGCAGGTTCCCCTTGCGTCCCCGGCCGCCG
>JAXDLD010000040.1:0-6345 GCA_034666805.1 Acidobacteriota bacterium | reverse complement strand
ACAGCCGGCCACCGGTGGGAATGGACCTGTCCACCGGGGCCGCGGCTCCCGGCTTAAACGTCCGGACGAATCGTCCCGATTCGTCTGACGCAAGCCGCGTGGGCCACTGACCGCTCCACGGCCCCTGGAAACGGGGCGGGAGCAGAAACGAGGTTCCGAAGATGTCGCGTGTCAAGCGTGGACCGAAGAGGAAGGACCGCCGCAAGAAGATCCTAGGCTTGGCCAAGGGCTTCTACGGCATGAAGTCGAAGTCCCACCGCATCGCGAAGCAGGCCGTGGACAAGGCCCTGTCCTATGCCTATCGCGACCGCCGGCAGAAGAAGCGCCAGCTCCGCGCGCTCTGGATCGTGCGGATCAATGCCGCGGCCCGTCTGCACGGCCTCTCCTACAGCCGCCTGATCGCGGGTTTGAAGGCCGCTGGCTCTGATCTGGACCGCAAGATCCTGGCGGATATCGCCGTCCGCGACCCCCAGGGTTTTGCCAGCCTCGCCGAAGCGGCCAAGGGCGCCCTGGGAACGGAGACCCCGGCGGCGTCTCCCGCGGCCCCCGCGGGGAGCTAGGTTGAGCGGCGAGGGCGCCCCCAGCGCTCCGGGCTCCCCAGGCGCCCCGGGTATCGCCGAGGTCCAACAGCTCGCCCTCGACTTCGAGCGCGAGGCCGCAGCGGTCGTCGACCGTCCGGCCTGGGAGGAGCTGCGCCTGCGCTGGGCGGGGCGCAAGCAGGGGGTCGTCCGCGCTCTCCTCGGCCGGATGGGCCAGGTGGCCGCGGACGAGCGCAAGGCCTACGGCGCGGCGGTCAATACCTTGAAAGACCGAGTCGAGGCCCGCCTGGCCGAGATCGACGCCGAGTTGGGAGAGAGGGAGAGCGAGGCGGCGCGCCGGGAGGCGGCGGTCGACGTCACTCTCCCCGGGCGGCGGCCGAGCCTCGGCAATCTCCATCCCATCACCCGGGTGCTGGACGAGCTTTACGAGATCTTCGCCGAGCTCGGCTACTCGATCGCCGAGGGGCCCGAGGTCGAGGACGACTACCACAACTTCGAGGCCCTGAACTTCCCCGCGGACCACCCGGCGCGGGACACCCAGGACACCTTCTTCCTGAAAAACGGGCTCCTGCTCCGCACCCACACCTCGCCGGTGCAGATCCGCACCATGCTGGCGCGGAAGCCGCCGATCCGGGTGATCTGCCCGGGCCGGGTCTACCGCTTCGACAACGACCTCCGGCACTCGCCCATGTTTCACCAGGTGGAGGGACTGGCGGTCGCCGAGGGGATCACCTTCGGCCACATGAAGGGGACGCTTGAGGCCTTCCTGAAGCGCCTCTTCTCGCCCGCGGTCGAGGTGCGGCTGCGGCCCAGCTTCTTCCCCTTCACCGAGCCCTCGGCGGAGGTCGACGTCTCCTGCCAGATCTGCGGCGGCAAGGGGTGCGACACCTGCTCGGGGACGGGCTGGATGGAGATCATGGGCTGCGGCATGGTCGACCCGCGGGTCCTCGCCGGGTGCGGCATCGATCCCGACCGCTACAGCGGCTTCGCCTTTGGCCTCGGGGTTGACCGGGTGGCGATGAACCGCTACGACTTCCCCAACATCCGGGTCTTCTTCGAGAACGACGAGCGCCTCCTGCGCCAGGTGCGCGGCTGATGCTCTTCTCGCTCGACTGGCTGCGCCAGTACGTCGATCTCCCCGAGGAGCCGCAGGCGATCGGCCGCCGGTTGACCTTCGCCGGCTTCGCCATCGACGGGACCCTAGAGACGTCGGATGGCGTCGTCTTCGACATCGACGTCACCACCAACCGTCCGGACGCCATGAACCACGTCGGGCTGGCGCGGGAGCTCGCCGTCCTCTACGAGCGGCCGCTCCAACTGCCGGCGGCGGCCCTCGCGGAGGTGCCGGAGACCGTGGGGAGTGCGGTGGCGGTCGAGGTGGACGACCCCGAAGGCTGTCCGCGCTTCGTGGCGCGGGTGATCCGGGGAGTCCGGATCGGCGAGAGCCCGGAGTGGCTGAAGCGCCGGCTCCAGGCGATCGGGAAGAACCCGATCAACAACGTCGTCGACGTCACCAACTTCGTCCTCTGGGAGATGGGGCAGCCGCTCCACGCCTACGACCTGGCGAAGATCGCCGGACCGAAGATCGTCGTCCGCCGGGCGGCGGAGGGGGAGCGGCTGACGACCCTCGACGGAGTCGACCGGGTGCTCGACCCGGCCATGCTGGTGATCGCGGACGCCTCCCGACCGGTCGGCCTGGCCGGGGTGATGGGCGGCGCGGACAGCGAGGTGACCGCGGCGACCGTCGACATCCTCCTGGAGGGCGCCCACTTCGACCGCAAGGCGGTACGGATCGCGGCCAAGCGGCTGGGCCTCCATACCGACGCCAGCCACCGCTTCGAGCGCGGCGCCGATCTCGGGGCCTGCCTGCGGGCGGTCGACCGGGCGGCGGCGCTGATCGCGGAGATCGCGGGAGGGCAGGTGCTGGCCGGTTCCATCGACGAGCGCGGACCGGAGCGGCCGGTGCGCCAGGGGCGGCTCGACCTGGCGAAGCTCGACGCCTTCGCCGGCGTCGCGATTCCCGCCGCGGACGCCGAGCGCTGGCTCGCCGGGCTCGGCTTCGCGCCGCGGGCGGCAGGTCCAGGGGTCCTGGCGGTCACCGTCCCCTCCTGGCGCTACTACGATTTCGAGCCGCGGCCGAAGGGCGGCGAAGTCTATCCGCAGGACCTCTATGAAGAGGTGATGCGGATCTTCGGCTTCGAGAACATCCCGCCGGCCCTGCCCGCCCTGGGTGACCCCGACGGCCACCCCAACCTCGCGGCGGCGCGGCGGCGGAAGATCAAGCGCCACCTCGCCGCCTGCGGCTTCGCCGAGGCCGTCAACTTCGCCTTCGTCGATCCGGCTGGCGATAGCGCCTTCCCGAGCCTGCGCCCCGACGCCCGGCCGCTGCCGCTCGAGAATCCGATCTCGGAGCGCGCCTCGGTGATGCGCCGCTCGCTCGTTCCCGGGCTCGTCGAGAGCGCCCGCTTCAACCAGCGCCGGGGGGCGCCCGCGGTGCGCCTGTTCGAGGTGGCGACGGTCTTCTTCGATGATCCCGACGCGCTCCTCCCCGATCAGCCGGAGATGGTGGGCCTTCTCTGCGGCGGGACCGTGGGGACCCCCTGGGAGCGCCTGGCGGAGCTCGACCTCTTCGACCTGAAGGGGGTGGTCGAGAGTCTGAGCCAGGAGATGGGAGTGCGGCTCGCCGCGCGGCCCGGCTCCGCCGAGAACCTCCCGGGGCTCGTCACCGGGACCGCCGCCGAGCTCTACCGGCCGGAGCACCCGGGGGAGGTCGTGGGCTTCTTCGGCCGGGTGGCAGCCGGGGAGGGCTATCCGCTCTACGTCGCCGAGGTCGCAGCCGAGGCGCTCGATTTGGAGGGACCGATCGATCTCACCATCGATCCCCCCTCGCGTTTCCCGGGGATCGACGCCGATGTGACGCTCACCCATGCCCTCGACGTCCCCTGGGCGGCCATCGAGGCGGCGATCCGGGAGACGGCGGCGGCGCCGTCGGGCGGCGCTCCCGATCTCGTCTCCTTCGGGCTCACGGTCCGCTACCGCGGCGAGGGGGTGCCCGCCGGGGCGGTCAACACGACGATCCACTTCTTCTACAACTCGCGCGAGCGCTCTCTCACCCAGGAGGAGGTCAACGTCCAGCAGCAGGCGCTGACCGCCGATCTCGAGCGCCGCTTCGGCTTCAGGGGGTAGCAGCATGGCGAGCACTGTGATGGCGATCGACTGGTTGGACGTCCTGGAAGAGAAGGTCCGCGAAGCCTCGGAGCGCCTGGGCGAGCTTAAAGAAGAGAACCGGGCCTTGACCCAGAAGGTCGAGGAGCTCGAATCCCAACTCGCCGCCACCCAGGCGGGCGATGGGGCCACGGGTTGGGAGGCGGAGCGGGAGGAGATCCGGCGCCGGGTGGAGAAGCTGACTTTGGGGCTGGAGGCGCTGATCGCGGAGTAGGGGCGTCGTTCCTTTTTCAGCCCCGAAGGGGCGACGGTCGGTAGCCTGGGGCGCGAGCCCCAGGTAAGATTCAGCCAGTTCCCCAGCCCCGAAGGGGCGACAGTAAGCCGAGCTACCGCCGCCCCTTCGGGGCTTTTCGATTCAATGGGTTGACCCAACCTGGGGCTTTCGCCCCAGGCTACCGACCGTCGCCCCTTCGGGGCTGGCGTGTCCGCTGATCGGCCGATGCGATCCGGGCGCGTACTTCGGCGCTGGCATTCTCGGCCCGGTCAAGCCGGTCGCCCTCGATCGTGCCCACGAACTTCATGGCGGCTTCGCGTGAGAGCCGCTGCCGTTCGGACTCTGCCTCGTCCCGGCCGACATCGCGCTCCTGCCGTGGCATAGTGAAGACCTCCTCCAGTCGATTTTAGAGCACTCCTCAGAGATCCGCCCCGATCAGCTCGCCGATCCTCCCCACCCCGTCCCGGTCCATCGACCGCAGCAGCTCCTCGTTGATCCGCCGCGGCAGGCCCGGACCCTCGTAGACCAGGCCTGTATAGATCTGCACCAGCGAGGCGCCGGCCCGCAGCCGCCGGTAGGCCTCCTCCCCGGAGTCGATCCCGCCCACCGAGACCAGGACCGTGCGGCCGAAGAGGCGGGCCGCGAGCGCCTGGAGCATCCCGTAGCTCTTCTCCCGCAGCACCTCCCCGCTCAACCCCCCGAAGTCCTTTGCCCCCGGGAGGAGCCCGTACTCGGTCGTCGTGTTGGCGGCGATGATCCCCGCCGCGCCGGCCGTGACCGCCACTTCGGCGAGGTCGACCGCCGCCCCGGGGTCCAGGTCCGGCGAGAGCTTGACCAGGATGGGGCGGGAGGTGATCCCGGTCGCCATCGCGAGCAGGGCCCGCAGGAAAGCCTCGTTCTGGAGGTCGCGGAGGCCGGGGGTGTTGGGGGAGGAGAGGTTGACCACCAGGTAGTCGCCGAGATCGGCCAGTCGGCGGACGAGCACCTCGTAGTCGGCGAGGGCTCCGGCCGGCGGGGTCGCCTTGTTCTTCCCCAGGTTGATCCCCAGGGGGAGAGGGGCCGCCCCATACCGCCGAAACCGGGAGAGGCGCCGTTCCAGAGCGTCCATCCCCCGGTTGTTGAAGCCCATGGCGTTCTGCAGGCTCCGGGCTTCCGGGAACCGGAAGAGCCGCGGCCGCGGGTTGCCGGCCTGGGGCCAGGGCGTCACCGTCCCCACCTCGACGAAGCCGAAGCCGAGGGCGGGCCAGCCGCGGACGGCGACGGCGTCCTTGTCGAAGCCAGCGGCGAGCCCCACGGGGTTCGCGAAGGTGCGGCCGAAGAGGTTCTGGGCCAGCCGCGGGTCGGCGACCCGGGCCCGCCGCGCGAGGACCCGGGCGAGCCCCGGGACCGCCGCCGCGGCCCGAAGCGCGCCCATGGCGAGGCCGTGGCTGACCTCCGGATCGAGGCGGAAGAGGAGCTTCTTGAAGCGCGCGTAACCGGGCGGGGAGGGGGGCATCGGCAGGCGGATTCTAGCTCCCCCGGGCCGCCCCTGGACAAGCCGGCACCTGTGCTATAGTTTCCTGAAGCCAAACCCCTGGCACGACGGAACTTGCTGCCCGGGTAGGCACTAGGACACGGACTTGAGCGCCACGACTACGAGCCACACAGAGGTTCGAATCTTCGGTGCCACGTATCACGTCCGTGGGAGCGACGACAGCGGGTATCTCCAGGGTCTGGCGGACCTCGTGGACAGCAAGATGCGCGAGGTCGCAGAGCACGTGGCGACGGCCGATACGGCCCGCATCGCCATCCTGGCGGCCCTTAATTTAGCTGACGAACTGTTCCAAAGTCAGAAACGGCAGGAAGGGGAACGGGTCGAGATCAAGGAGAAGGTGGCGGAGCTGGCCGAGGAATTAGCCCAGGCCTTGGATGGTTGAAAACCAGGGCGATGTTGGGCCGATGTCAGTGGAACCGGCCCGCGATGCCACCTCGAAATATGACGGAAATCGTTTTTGCATCCCCCGTGCGGTTCGTGTTGGGTCACTCGATTGTAGAACCAACATTCATACCTAGGGAGTCTTTTACTCACGTGGCCTGTGCCAGCCTCGCTCGTACGAGGACGCTAACGGCTCGCGAAGCGGACACCCACCTGGAGCGTTTCAGGTTCTAAACGCACACCCGCATGGCCGTACGGGGGGTGTAGTTTCACCCTCTCTAAAGGAGAGCTTCTCCCGGATCCGCCCGGACCCCCTGTTGCTGAACAGGGGGTAGACCGGTGAAGAGCACCGAGACGATAGCGGTTCTGGCCGTGGCTCTGGCCATTGGAGCAGGCATCCTCCTGTTCTGGTGGCTCGGGCTGCGCCGGACCGGCAGGCGCATCCTGGAGCA
>JAXDLD010000039.1:0-8894 GCA_034666805.1 Acidobacteriota bacterium | reverse complement strand
CGCCGATCTTCCAGGTGACGCTCGCCTACGAGCAGGAGCGTTCCGGCCGCGAGCGGGGGCTGGCGGCGCTCGCCGTCGGTGAGGCGGGCATCCCCGTCGAGCTTGGCGGGCTGCCCGCCGAGACCCTCCACCTGCCGGGGGGCGGGGCGCAGGTGGACCTGACGGTCTTCGCCGCCGAGGTCGCCGGGCGGCTGACGACGGCGCTGCGGTTCAACTCCGATCTCTTCGACGGCGCGACGGCGGCGCGGATGGCGGGGCAGCTCGCGACCCTCCTCGCCGGGATCGTGGACCGACCGGCGGCCCGCCTCTCCGAGCTGCCGCTGCTCACCGCGCCGGAGCGCCAGGAGCTGCTCGATTGGAACGCCACGGCGGCGACCTATCCGGAGGCGGGTTCCTGCCTCCACGAGCTGATCGCGGTCCAGGCGGCGCGTGCTCCCGACGCCACGGCGGTGGTGTTCGAAAACGCGGTCCTCTCCTACGGCGAGCTGGTCTCGCGGGCCGGGCTCCTCGCTGGCCGTCTGCGCCGGCTGGGGGTGGGGCCGGAGGTGCCGGTCGGGATCTGCCTCGAGCGCTCGCTCGAGCTGGTGGTGGGGCTCTTGGCGATCCTCACGGCCGGCGGCGCCTACGTACCGCTCGATCCGTCCTATCCGCGGCAGCGCCTGGCACTGATGCTCAAGGAAGCGCTCCCGCCGGTGGTCCTGGTGCAGGCGGAGACGGCGGCCCTCCTTCCCTCCGATCAGGGCTGTCAGGTCGTGTTCGGCCGCGGCGCCCTGGAGGGAGCCGGTGGCTGCCCCGACAGCGATGCCCGGGCCAGGCCGGAGAACCTGGCCTACGTGATCTATACGTCGGGCTCGACGGGCCGTCCGAAGGGGGTCGAGGTGCGCCACGACGGGGTGGTCAACCTTCTCGCTTCGATGGCGCGCGAGCCGGGCTTGACGGCGGCGGACACCCTGCTCGCGGTGACGACGGTGTCGTTCGACATCGCCGGGCTCGAGATCTACCTGCCGCTCGCCGTGGGGGGCCGGGTGGTGCTGGCCAGCCGGGAGACCGCCGGGGACGGGTTGGCGCTCGCCGCAGCTCTCGCCGCTTCGGGGGCGACGACGATGCAGGCGACTCCGGCCACCTGGCGGCTGCTCCTGGCCGCCGGCTGGCAGGGGGCGCCGGGCTTCCTCGCCCTCTGCGGCGGCGAGGCGCTGCCGCTTGACCTCGCCCGGGATCTGCTCGGCCGGGTAGGGTCGCTGTGGAATGTCTATGGGCCGACCGAGACGACGATCTGGTCGACCCAGGAGCGGATGAGCCTGGAAGATCCGGATGGGTGGAGCGGCGCCGCGCCGATCGGCCGGCCGCTCGGCAACACCGGAGTCCGGGTGCTCGACCGCGGCCTCTCGCCCGTGCCGGTGGGGATCGCGGGGGAGCTCTACCTGGGGGGGCTCGGAGTCGCCCGCGGCTACCGCGGCCGCCCCGACCTCACGGCGGAGCGCTTCCTGCCCGACCCCACAAGCCCGCTGCCGGGAGCGCGGCTCTACCGCACCGGCGACGTGGTGCGCTACCTGCCGTCGGGCAGGCTCGCCTACCTGGGGCGGGTCGATCACCAGGTGAAGGTGCGGGGTTTCCGCATCGAACCGGGGGAGGTCGAGGCGGTGCTCGCCCGCCACCCCGCCGTGCGCCAGGCGGTGGTCCTGGCCCGCGAGGACGAGCGGGACGATCGGCGCCTCGTCGCCTACGTGGCGGCGAGCGTTGAGAGGAGGGAGGACCTCGCCGCCGCTCTCGCCGCCTGGACCGCCGAGCGCCTGCCGTCCTACCTGGTGCCCACCGCCTTCGTCATCCTTGCCGCCCTGCCGCTCACCCCGAACGGCAAGGTCGACAGGAAGGCTCTACCGGCACCGGAGTGGCGCGGGGAGTTGTCCTACGTTCCGACAAGGACGCCGGCCGAGGAGCGGCTGGCGGAGATCTTCGCCCAGGTCTTGAGGCGCGAACGGGTCGGGGCGGAGGAGGACTTCTTCACCGCCGGCGGCCATTCGCTCCTCGCCATGCAGGTGGTATCGCGGGTGCGGGACACCTTCGGCGTCGAGCTGCCCCTCGCGCGGCTGTTCGACCGTCCGACGGTGGCGGGGCTGGCGGCGGTGGTCGAGTCGGCGCGCGGGGGTGCGCCGGCCCCGGTGCAGGCCACGCCCGGCGCGGCTCGGGTGCTCTCCTACGCCCAGGAGCGGTTGTGGTTCGTCGACCAGTACGAGCCGGGGAAGGCGGCCTACAACATGGCGGCGGCCCTCGAGCTCCGCGGGTTGCTCTCGGCCCCCGCGCTGGCGGCGAGCCTGGGGGAGATCGTCCGCCGGCACGAGGTGCTGCGCACGCGAATCGCGACCGCCGAAGGGCGACCCTATCCGGTGGTGGACGAGCCGTCCCCCCTCCGGCTGCCGCTGATCGACTTGACGGCTCTCCCGGGAGCCCGGCGCGAGCGGCTGGCGGATCTCCTGGCGGCGGAGGAGGCCCAGCGGCCCTTCGACCTGGCGGCCGGGCCGCTCCTGCGCGCGGTCCTGCTGCGCCTCGCCGACGACGCGCACACCGGGCTCGTGACGGTCCACCATATCGTCTGCGACGGCTGGTCGCTGGGAGTGCTGGTCCACGAGCTGTCGGCGCTCTATGGTGCCTTCCGCCTGGGCCGGCCGTCACCGCTGCCCGAGCTTGCCATCCAGTACTCCGACTACGGGCGCTGGCAGCGGGAGTGGCTGACGGGCGGGGTCCTGGAATGGCAGCTCGGCTACTGGCGGGAACGGCTCGCCGGGGCGCCCCGGGTGCTCGACCTGCCCGCCGACCGGCCGCGGCCGGCGGCGCGGAGCGGCCGTGGCGACGAGGTGCCCCTGACCCTGCCGCCGTGGCTGGGCGAGACCCTCGGTCGATTGGGGAGGGAGCACGGCGCGACCCTCTTCATGGTCCTCCTTGCCGGCTGGGACGCTCTCCTCTGTCGCTACACCGGGCAGCGGGACCTCCTGGTCGGTTCGCCGGTCGCCAACCGGACGCGGCTCGAGGTCGAGGGCCTGATCGGTTTCTTCGTCAATACCCTGGTGCTCCGCGCCGAGCTGGCGACGGGATCGACCTTCCGTGATCTTCTGGGCCGTGTCCGCGCCACGACCCTGGGGGACCTCGCCCACCAGGACCTGCCGTTCGAGCGGCTGGTCGAGGAGCTGGCGGTGGAGCGCGACACCAGCCGGACACCGCTCGTCCAGGTGGTCTTCTCCCTGGAGAACGCGCCGCGGTTGGCGTTCGACCTGCCGGGGCTGGCCCTCGCGGCGCGGCCGATCGAAGTGGAAACGTCGAAGTTCGACCTCACCCTCACTCTGGCCCAGGGTGAGGGCGAGGCCGAGGGCGGCCTGACCGGCAGGCTGCGCTACAGCCGCGACCTTTTCGACGCGACGACCCTCGAACGCCTGGCGGGGCATCTCGGGGTGCTCCTGGGGGCGGCGGCCGCCGATCCCGAGCTGCCGCTCGCGGCCCTGCCTCTCCTGACCGCCGCCGAGAGGCACCAGCTGGGCATCGAGTGGAACGACCTGGCGGTGTCTTATCCGGAGGGGGACTTCGTTCACCGGCTGTTTGCCGCGTGGGCGGCGCGGACCCCGGACGCCGTGGCGGTGGTGGGGGAAGAGACGCTCCTGAGCTACGGCGAGCTCAAGGGCCGCGCGGACCGGCTTTCTCGCTACCTGCGGCACCTGGGAGTCGGTCCGGAGGCACTGGTGGGGATCTCGGCCCGGCGCTCGGCGGAGATGGTGGTGGGCCTCCTGGGCATCCTGGGGGCGGGGGGAGCGTACCTGCCGCTCGACGCCTCGTATCCGCGGGAGCGCCTGGCCTTCATGCTGGCGGACGCCGGGGTCAGGGTGCTGCTGACCCAGCGGGAGGTGTTCGCCTCCCTGCGGGAATCGGCGGGGTTGGCGGCATTGCCGGCACTGCCCGAGGAGATCGTCTTCCTCGACGACCCGGCGGGGTGGCTCCCCGCGGCGGCCGGCGGCGAGCGCCCTTCGCTCACCGCCGACCACCCGGCCTACGTCATCTATACCTCGGGCTCGACCGGTCAGCCGAAGGGCGTCGTCATCACCCATCGTTCGTTCGCCAACCGGCTGCGCTTCCACGCCGCCACCGACCTCGCGGGAGGCGCACGTCTCCTGCAGAAGACGTCGATCAGCTTCGACGTCTCGCTGCTCGAGATCTTCGGCCCGCTGCTCGCCGGCGGCTCTATGGTGCTCTGTCGACCGGGGGAGGAGCGGGACGCGGCGGCGTTGGGGCGGCAGATCGCCGCCGAGCGGATCACTCACGTCACCTTCCCGCCGTCGATGCTGGCGGTCCTCCTCGAGGACGAGAGCTTCGAGGGCGCGGACAGCCTGCGGATCGTGGTGACGGGGAGCGAGCCGGTACCGTCGGACCTGCCGGGCCGTTTCCACGGCCGGCTGTCGGCCGAGCTGTTCAACCGCTACGGGCCGACCGAGTGCACGATCGCCGTGACGGCCTGGAAGTGCCGGCGCGGCGCGGCCGATCACCCGCTGCCGATCGGCCGGCCGATCGCGCGCGCCGAGCTCTCCCTGCTGGACGCGGAACAGCGTCCGGTGCCGGCGGGAGTGCCGGGGGAGATCTTCATCGGCGGGGTCTGCCTGGCGCGCGGCTATCTCCGGCGCGCCGCGGAGACGGCGGAGCGCTTCGTGCCGAATCCCCTGCCCGGCGCGGTCCCGGGCTCGCGGCTCTATCGGAGCGGCGATCTCGGCCGCCACCGGCCCGACGGCGCCGTCGAGTTCCTCGGCCGGCTGGACGGGCAGGTCAAGATCCGCGGCTTCCGCGTCGAGCTGGGGGAGGTGGAGGCGGTGCTCCGCGCCCATCCGGGGATCGCGGACGTGGCGGTGGTCGACCGCTTGGAGCCCGCCGGAACGCGCTGCCTGGTGGCCTATGTGGTGCCGAGGGAGGGAGAGAGCCGCCTGGAAGCGGCGGAGCTGCGGGCCTCTGTGGCGGCGTGGCTGCCAGGCTACATGGTGCCATCGGGTTTCGTCCTGTTGCCCGCCCTGCCGGTCGGGCCGAGCGGCAAGGCGGACCGGCGGGCGCTCCAGGAGAGCGGTCCGGAGCCGGGCTGGGAGGAAGAAGACCGGAACGCCGCGCCAGCGCCCCCCGCGACTCCGATCGAGGAGCTGCTGGCAGGAATCTGGGCGGAGGTGCTGGGGCGCGAGCGGGTCGGCCGCGAGGACAGCTTCTTCGATCTCGGCGGGCATTCGCTCCTCGCCACCCGGGTGGTGTCACGGGTGCGCGCGGCGTTCGGTGTCGAGCTGCCCTTGCGGCGGCTGTTCGAGCAGCCGACGGTGGCGGGCTTGGCGGGCGAGGTCGAAGCGATGATGGCGGCTGCCGGCGGCTCCGGGATGCCGCCGGTCCTCCCGGCGCCGCAGGCCGGGCCGGCGCCGCTCGCCTTCTCGCAGCAGCGGCTCTGGGTCCTCGACCGGCTCGACCCGGAGAGCTCGAGCTACAACCTGCCCGGCAGGTTCCGGCTGGTCGGCGAGCTCGACGTGGCGGCGCTCGCGGCGAGCTTCGGCGAGATCGTACGCCGGCATGCCGTTCTGCGCACCACCTTCGCCGAGCGACAGGGGAACCCGGTGCAGGTGACGGTACCCGAAGCCGCCTTTTTCCTGCCCCGGGTCGACCTCACCGGGATATCGGGGGGAGCAGGGGAGGTGGCGCGCCAGGCCGAGGCGGACCGGCTCGCCGCGGCCGAGGCGGACCGGCCGTTCGACCTCGCCCGCGGGCCGCTCCTGCGGGTCACCCTCCTCGCGCTCGGCGAGCGCGAGCCCGCCGAGCACGTCATGCTGGCGACGATGCACCACATCGTTTCGGACGCCTGGTCGGTCGGAATTCTGGCCCACGAGCTGGCGGCGCTCTACCGCGCCGCGGTCGAGGGGCTGCCTTCGCCGCTGCCGGAGCTGACGATCCAGTATGCCGATTACGCCCGCTGGCAGCGCGATCCGCGGACGGCCGAGGCCGTGGAAGGCCAGCTTGGCTACTGGCGGGAGCGGCTGGCCGGCGCGCCGACCGTGCTCGAGCTGCCGACCGACCAGCCACGGCCGGCGGTCCGGATCGGGCGGGGAGAGGGACGGGCGGTGGCATTGGGTGCACCGCTCTCCGCCGCTCTCGCCACCCTCTCCCGGCGCTCGGGCGTGACTCTCTTCATGACGCTCCTCGCCGGGTTCGAGACCCTTCTCGCCCGCCATTCGGGGCAGGACGACCTGCTCGTGGGCACGCCGGTCAGCGGGCGCCAACGGCTCGAGGTCGAGGGCCTGATCGGGTTCTTCGTCAATACCCTGGTGCTGCGCGGTGAGCTGTCCGCGGCGGCCACCTTCCGCGACCTGCTCGGCCGGATTCGCGTCACGACCCTGGAGGCCCTCGCGCACCAGGACCTGCCCTTCGAGCGGCTGGTCGAGCAGCTGGCCCTCGAGCGGGACCTCAGCCGGACGCCGCTCTTCCAGGTGATGTTCGCGCTCCAGAACGCGCCGCGCGCCGCCTTCGCCCTGCCGGGCCTGGTGCTCGAGGCGCGGCCCTTCCAGCAGGGGATCGCCAAGTTCGACCTGGTGTTGAACCTGTTCGAGGGCGGCATGGGGATCGCGGGCGAGCTGCACTACGACCGCGATCTCTTCGATCGCAGCACGATCTCGCGGCTGGCTGCGCATCTCGGCGTGCTCCTCGACGCGGCGGCCGCGGACCCCGACCGGCCCCTCGCGGCACTGCCGCTCGCGAGCCCTGCCGAGCACCAGCAGCTCGTCGCGGAGTGGAACGACACCCGCCGGGAAGGGTCCGGGGCCGGCACGCTCTACGACCTCTTCGCGGCCCAGGCGCGGCGCGCGCCGGAAGCCCCGGCGGTGATCTTCGCGGACGAGAGCCTGACCTACCGGGAGCTCGAGCTGCGCGCCCGGCGAGTGGCTCGCGGGCTCGTCGAACTGGGAATCCGGCCGGGGGGGCTGGTGGCGATCTGGATGCGGCGCGGTCTCGACCTGGTGCCGGTGCTCCTCGGCATCCTCGAGGCCGGCGCGGGCTATGTCCCCCTGGAGCCCGATTGGCCGACCGAGCGCTGCCATCACATCCTGGCCTCGCTCGGCATCCCCTGCCTGGTGACCGATTCCTTCCATCTGCGCGCCGTGCAGGAGCTGCAGTGGCGGCTGCCGCGCCTGCGCCACGCGCTCTGCATGGACCTCGAGGCGCCCCGGCCGCCCGCCGAGCCGGTCGATTCCGAGGCGGTCAAGGCGCTCTTCGACCTCGTGGCGGAGCGGGCGGTCGATCGGGTTTCCGCCGCCGGCTTCGTCAGCAGCTACACCGGGCAGCCTTTTTCGGAGGCCGAGGTCGACGAGTACCGGGCGCGGGTGCTCGGCCTGGCGCGCCCGCACCTCGGTTCGGCGAGCCGCGTGCTGGAAATCGGTTGCGGCTCGGGCCTTCTCACCTTCGCTCTCGCCGGCGCGGTCGCCCGCTACGTGGCGCTCGATCCTTCGCCTGCGACCCAGGCGCGCAATCGCGAGCGGGCGAACGCCGTGGGAGGAGATCTCGCCGGCCTCGAGCTGGTGACCGGCTTCGCCCATGAGATCGAAGGCTACGAGGAGGGCTCGTTCGATTTCATCCTGATGGCGAGCACGGTCCAGTTCTTCCCCGGCCTGGTCTATCTCGAGCGCGTGATCGAGATGGCCCTGAACCTCCTGTCGCCCGGCGGCGTCCTGCTGGTGGCCGACCTCATGGACCTCCGCCGCAAGGCCGACTTCCGGGCCTCGCTCGAAGAGCTCCGCGGCCGCCATTGGAACGATCCGTCGCTGCGGACGAAAGCCCAGCTGGGCAGCGAGCTCTATGTCGACGAGGACTTCTTCGCCGACGTCGCGGTCGCCCTGCCGGCGCTCGCCGAAATCCGGATCTGCCATCGGGAGTCCGGTTTCGACAACGAGCTGCGCTTCCGCTACGACGTCGTCCTCCACAAAGCCGAAGGACTGGCCGAGAGCGGCTCTCGCGGCGAGCGCCGCAAGTCGATCCGGACCCGCTGGTGGCTCGACCACCTGCCGGCCGCGAGCCTGCCGGCGACCCTGGGAGACGAGGCGCTCGCCTACGTCATCTTCACCTCCGGTTCGACCGGGCTGCCCAAGGGGGTGGCCGTCCGGCACCGGCCGGTTCTGAACCTCATCGATTGGGTCCAGCGGACCTGCGGCATCAGTCCGGCGGACCGGGTGCTGTTCGTCACTTCCCTATGCTTCGACCTCTCGGTCTACGACGTCTTCGGCCTGCTCGCCGCCGGTGGCTCGATTCATGTCGTGGCGGACGACGACGTCCGCGATCCGCGGTCGCTGGTGCGCCTCCTCCTGGAAGAGCCGATCACCTTCTGGGATTCGGCGCCGGCGGCTCTCCAGCAGCTCGTGCCCTTCTTCCCGGCTCCCGGCGCGAGCGCCGGCCAGCTCCGCCTGCGCCAGGTCTTCCTGTCGGGAGACTGGATCCCGGTCGGCCTGCCGGACGCCGTACGTCGGAGCTTCCCCGCGGCCCGGGTGATGAGCCTGGGCGGCGCCACCGAGGCGACGGTGTGGTCCAACTTCTTCCCGGTGGCCGCGGTCGATCCGCGGTGGAAGAGCATCCCCTACGGCCGGCCTATCCAGAACGCCCGCTACCACGTCCTCGACGCCCGCCTGGCGCCCTGTCCGATCGGGGTCGCCGGCGATCTCTACATTGGCGGCCACTGCCTCGCCAGCCACTACTCGGGAGACCCGGCGCAGACCGCCGGCCGTTTTCTCCCCGACCCGCTGGGGAGCAATGCCGGAGGCCGGATCTACCGCACGGGAGACCGCGCCCGTTCCCTGGCGGACGGCAACCTCGAGTTCCTCGGCCGCTCCGACAGCCAGGTGAAAATCCGCGGC
>JAXDLD010000038.1:0-16330 GCA_034666805.1 Acidobacteriota bacterium | reverse complement strand
GGCCTTGCACTGGACGCCGTCGAGCGGCTCGGTGAACTCCCAGGTCGTGTACCCGCCGAAGTCCGCCGGCTTGGCGAAGACGACCTTGCGGTTGTCCCAGCCGGTCGCCGTCGAGGCCTGGAACTGTTCGATCCCGGAGAGGTAGGGGGAGGAGGTGGTGAAGGAGAAGACGAGGAGCCCCGGGTTCGTCGCGAGGCCGTGGTAGTTGGCGTACTGGCAGATGTAGTACACCCCCGGGACAGGCTGCTGGACGGTGGCCTGGGCCGTGGCCGCGAGGGTTCCGAGGAGCAGGAGGGAGAGGAGGGAGGAACGGACGAGGCTCTGCTTCGACATGGTGACATCTCCTTCGCCGTGAGGCGGGCGGACGGGGTCCCGGCGCGCCGCGGTTCTCCGCGGCCCGGTCTCGGACGTTGAGTCGCCGTGACCCCTGGTTCGCCCTTCCCCTAGCGCAAGGGTGGTGCCAACCCTAACTCTCTCTGGATCTGTGGTTTATCTCGATTTTTCCGTCCCGTTTCCGGGATTCCGGGCGGCGCGGCCGGGGTCGGGTGTCCCGGATTCGGGACCGCCTTCCCGCGACTCCCCGAGCTCCAGCTCGCGGAGCTTCCGGTAGTAGGTCGTCCGCGCCAGGCCGAGGAGGTCCATGGCCCGCGCCGGGTCCCCCTCCGCGGCGGCCAGGGCGACCGCGAAGGCCTCGCGCTCGGCCCTCCGCACGGCGGCCTCCAGGGTGAGGTCGTCGACCGTCCCGGCGCCGCGGACCCGGGCCGAGAGGTGCTGGAGGTCCAGGGGCTCGCCGCGCTCGAGGAGGAGGACGGCCTGGGCGATCTCGTTCTCGAGCTCGCGCACGTTGCCCGGCCAGGGGTGGGCGACGAGGGCCGCCAGGGCGGCGCGGGTCAGGCCCGGGCTCGCCAGGCCGGCCTTCGCCAGCTCGCGGTGGAAGAAGCGGGCGGCGAGGCCCGGCACCTCCTCCCGGCGCTCGCGGAGCGGCGGGATCCGGCACTCGAAGGCGGCCAGGCGGTGGTAGAGGTCGCGCCGGAAGCTCCCCGCCTCGACCATGGCCGCGAGGTCGCGGTTGGTGGCGGCGAGGAAGCGGACGTCGATCGCGACCGGCGAGCGCCCGCCCACCCGGTGGAGGCTCGTGCCCTCGAGGACCCGCAGGACCTTGGCCTGGGTCTCGGCGGCCATGTCCCCCACCTCGTCCAGGAAGACCGTGCCGCCGCTCCCCCGCTCGAGCAGGCCCGGCCGCGCCTCGACCCCGGTCGCCACCCCGCGCTCGATGCCGAAGAGCTCGGCCTCCAGGAGGTCCTTGGGGAGCGCCGCGCAGTTGACCGCGAGGAAGGGGCCGCGGGCGCGCCGGGAGCGGGCGTGGACATGGCGGGCGAGCACCTCCTTGCCCACCCCGGACTCGCCGAGGAGGAGGACCGGCACGTCCCCGCGCGCCACCTTGCCCGCCCGGCGGTAGAGCCGGGTCATGGCCGGCGAGAGGCCGGGCGGCGCGGCCGTCCCCTCCTCTCCCACGCCCGGGGCCGGCGCTCCGGCAGCCGGCCCGGTCCGCACCGGGGCGCGCCAGGAAGCAGCTGCCAAGAGGTCGAGGGCGAGGCGGAGGAGGGGAGCGAGGCGGGCGAGCGGCTCGCTCGCCGGGGCCCGGAGGCGCAGGCGCCAGCCGTCCGGGCCGGCGACCGTAAGCCCGCCCGCGTCGCCCGGGTGACGGTCCGCCGCGGCCGCCGCCGCGACCAGGGTCTCAGCCCCCTCCCCCGAGACCCGGAAGAACTCGACCCGGCCCACCCCCAGGGAGGCGAGCCAGCGGTGCGCCAGGAGGTCCGCCGCCGCTTCCGGGCTCTCGGCGCCGCAGAGGAGAGGACCGATCCGCTCGCCGAGGCTCTCGGCCAGCCGCTCCAGGGGGTGGGAGCCCTCCGTGCTGAGACCCGGCTCGCCAGCCGCCCCGAGGCTCGCCCCGAGGGCCGGCCCCGGCCCCGGGGCGGCGAAGAGGGCCTGGCCGCTCTCCGCGGAGGTGGCCTGGAGGATGGCCTGGACCGGCCCGAAGGCGAGGACCGCGAAGTCGCGGACCGCGGTCGCCCGCACCCGCCGGCCGGCGACCGAGGTGCCGTTCTTCGAGCCCAGGTCGGCCACCACCACCCCGCCGTCGGGGAGCACGGTGAGGTGCGCGTGGCGGCGCGAGATGCCGGGCTCGTCGAGAGGGACCGCGGCGTCGGCGGCGGAGCCCACCAGGTGCTCCCCCTCCCCCAGGTGGAAGTGGCGGACCGTAGCGCCGTCCGCGGCGAGCACCTTGAGGAGATAGAGAGGGGTGGAGCCCGGGCGCGCCATGTTTCAAGCCCTCCGGTGACGGGCGAGCCAGCGCTCGATCTCGGCCAGGGTGTCCTGGTCCTGGGTGGCGTTCAAGTCCTTCTCCCCGCGCAGGCCGTCCCGCGCCTGGCCGGCGAGGCTCCGGGCACGCCCGCGGTCCTCCCCGGTCTCCCAGAGGACCTCGGCGAGGGCGAAGCGGGCCCGGGCGAGGACCCAGGGCGCGCCCTCGGCCTCCAGGATCCGGAGCGCCCGTTCGAGGCGTGGCAGGGCCCTGGAGGGGTGTCCGAGGTGCCGCTCGGCGTTGCCGATCGAGGTCAGGTCCTCCGCCACGTCCGGGTGGTTGGGCCCCCGGGCGCGCTCGTTGATGGCGAGCGCCTCCTCGAAGTAGGGCAGGGCCTCGGCATAGCGGTCCTGCTCGGTGAGGGCGCTGCCGAGGTTGTAGAGGGTGAGCGCGACGCTCGGGTGCTGGCGCCCCACCGTCCGCACCCGCACCTCCAGGGCCTGGCGGTGGTAGTCGAAGGCCTCCTCATGGCGGCGCAGGTTGGTGAGGACGGCGCCGATGTTGTCGAGCGCCGCGGCGACCGAGACGTGGTCCCCCAGGGTCTTCCTGCGGATGGCCAGGGCGCGCCGGTAGGCGGCGAGGGCCTCCTCGTAGTGCCCGGTTTCGTCGAGTACGTTGCCGAGGTCGTTCAAGGCATCGGCGACCAGGGGGTGATCCGGCGCGAGGGTGCGCTCGCGGAGAGCCAGGCACTGCCGGAGGTAGACCAGGGCTTCGGTCAACCGGCCGCGCTGGTAGAGGACGTTGCCGATGTTGTCCAGGGTGGCGGCGAGGTCGGGGTGATCGGGGCCGAGCACCGCCTTCTGGAGGCCGAGCGCCTCTTCGAAGCGCGCCAGGGCCTCCGGGTAGCGGCCGAGCCGGAAGAGGTCGACCCCGGCGTGGCGCAGGGTCTCGGCGAGGGCGGGGCCGCGGGGGTCCAACCGGCGCTCGATCGCCACCGCCCCCTCATGCTCGGCCAGGGCCTCGCCGTAGCGCCCCTCGGCGAGGTAGACCCGCCCGAGACGGTCGAGGAAGAGGGCGCGCAGGGGCTCGTCCCTCCCCAGCCGGTCGAGTGCCGCCACGGCGAAGCCCTGCCAGCGGTGGGCCGGCTCGAAGCGGCTCCGCACGTCCCCCTCGAGGCTCATGAGACCGATCGCCGCCCGCGCCTTAACCTCGTCGTCGGCGGCGGCATCGGCCGCCCAGAGCGCGGCGAGCAGGTCCCGCTCCGCCGCCTCCAGCTCGCCCGCCCGCCCTTCGAGGTCGCCCAGGAGAGCACGGGCCTCGGCGGCGACCGGGCGATAGCCGGCCTGGCCTGCCGCCGCGGTCGCGGTGCGCGCCGCCGCCACCCCCGGGCCGTACTTGCCGGCCCCGAGCAGGGCCTTGACCGCCCCGAGCTGGCGGGAGAGGGCATCGACCCGGGCGCGCTCGGCCGGGGTCCGGGGCGGCGCCACCCGCGCCCGCAGGGCCCGCGCGTCGGCGCAGCCGGCAAGCGGGGTCAGGGCCCCAGCGGCGGTGACCGCCTTCTCGACCACCTGGGAGTCGGCCCGGGCGAAGAGGTCGGCGAGCGCCTTGACCTCCCCCAGCCGCTGGTCGAGGCAGAACATGCGCCGGTCGAGGAGGTCCTCGGACTGCTCGCCGCGCACCCGGGTCGCCTCACAGGTCTCGCGATGCATGCCGGCCCACCCTGCCACATAGAGGTCCAAGGCGCGCTCGACGCCCTTCCAGGTGGCGCTGGCATAGGGGACCCGGGTGGCGAGGAAGGCGGCCTCGACCCGCGCCTTCCCCGGACCGTCCCACACCCCGGCGAGCTTGGCCGGAGCGCCGCCGCAGACCGGGCCGCGCTCGGCCGCGAAACGGGCGTAGCCAGCGATCACCCCGGCGAGGAGCAGGCCGGCTGCCGCCGCCCCCAGGAGCCGCCGCCGCCGCGCCGCCGGGTCGCGGGCGAGGGCGGCGAGGAGGGCCGCCATGTCGGGATGGCGCGCTTCCGGGTCGCTGGCGAGGCCACGGAGGAGCGCCTGGCGCACCCAGCCCGGGACCTTGCGGCCGGCCGGCGGCTCGCGGACCGCCCCGCGCGCCATCTCGCGGGCGATCTCGGCCGCGCTCCGGCCGGCGAAGGGGCGCTCGCCGTAGAGCGCCTCCCAGAGGGCGACACAGAAGCTCCACTGATCGCTCCGCGCATCGGCCGCCTCGCCCCGGAGCTGCTCGGGCGCCATGTAGGCCGGGGTGCCGAGGACCGTGCCACCCAGGGTGAGCAACCCGGCGAACGGGCTCGCGGGAGCCTCGCCGGCCTCCGCGGCGGGCGTCTCCTCCCCCAGCGGCCGGACGAGGCCGAAGTCGGCCACCCGCACCCGGCCGTCCTGGCCGAGGAGGACGTTCTCGGGCTTGAAGTCGCGATGGACGAGGCCCGCCTGGTGGGCGGCTTCGAGGCCGCGCCCGGCGGCGGCGAAGCGGTCGAGCACCTCGCGGAGCGGGCGCGGACGCTCGGCCAGCCAGCGGCGGAAGGTCGGCCCCTCGACGAGCTCCATGGCGAGGAAGACCTCGTCGCCCAGGGTTCCGGCGTCGTAGACAGAGACGACGTTGGGGTGAGAGAGGCGGGCGATCGCCTGCGCCTCGCGCAGCAGGCGGAGCCGCCCGCGCTCGCCGGCACCGGGGTGCAGGAGCTTCAAGGCGACCTTGCGGTCGAGCTCGGGGTCGTACCCCGCGTAGACGACGCCCATCCCCCCGGCGCCGATCGGCCCGAGAACGACATAGCGGCCCAGGAAGGCGCCGCGCGGAAGGGGGGCCGGCGCCGCCGGGCCGGGACTGGCTCTCTCCCCGCCGAGATCGAAAGTCTCGGTCCGCGCCTCGCGGGCGCCAGCCTCGGAGGGATCCTCGCGCTCGTTCATGGCCTTGGGGAGACAAGCATGTCCCGCCCAGCCGGGGAGGTCAACCGCGGGGGCAGGACCCGATACAATCCCTCCATGCTCTCTCCCATGCCCCCATCCCCCTTCCGCATCGAGACCGACCGCCTCCTGATCCGCCCCTGGGAGCCCGGGGACGAACCCGCCTTCCGGGAGATGGCGGGAGACCCCGAGATGATGCGCTACATCAGCTCAGGAACACCATGGAGCGAGGAGCGGATCGCCGAGTTCTTCACCCGTCAGCGTCGCCACCTCACGACCCGCGGCATCTGCCTCGGCGCCCTGGTCGAGCAGGCGACCGGCCGGATGATCGGCATCGCGGGGCTCCAGCCCATGCGCGTCGGGGACGACGTCGAGATCGGCTGGTGGGTGGCCAAGGATCTCTGGGGGAAAGGCCTGGGCACCGAGGCCGGAGCCGGCTCCCTGCGCTATGCCTGGGACATCCTGGGGCTCCGGAGGGTCGTCGCCGTCGCCTACCCGGAGAACCGCCCCTCGACCCGGATCATGGAGAAGATCGGGATGTGCTTCGAGCGCCGCGCGACCGGCCGCGAGTTGGGGTTCCCCCTCCCGGAGACCGAGCTCGTGATCTATGCGATCGAGCGGTAGATCAGGACCGCGGATGAAACCGGTCGTACAAGCTCTTCAACCTCTCCTGATGGATATGGGTATAGATCTGCGTCGTCGAGATATCCGCATGCCCGAGCATCATCTGGACCGAGCGCAGGTCGGCGCCGTGCTCTAAGAGGTGGGTCGCGAAGCTGTGCCGGAGGACGTGCGGCGAGAGCTCCCGCACCCCCGCCTTCACCCCGTAGGCTCCGAGGTTCTTCCAGAAGCCCACCCGGCTCATGGGGTTGCCTCGGTGGTTGACGAAGACCACCTCGTGACGGTTGGCGAGCCCTGGCCGCACCTCCTTGAGATACCGCAGGACCCAGCCCTCCGCCTGCTCCCCCACCGGCACCACCCGCTCCTTCGATCCCTTGCCGAAAGCGATCAGGAATCCCACGTCGAGCCGGAGCTGCGGCAGCGTCAGCCCTACGAGCTCGCTCACCCGCAGGCCTGTCGCGTAGAGGAGCTCGATCATCGCCCGGTCGCGGAGACCCAGGGGGGTCGCCGGGTCCGGGGCGGCGAGGAGGGCCTCGACCTGGGGCTCCGAGAGCACCTTGGGGAGATTGCGCCAGAGCTTCGGGGGGAGGAGGTTGACCGCCGGGTTGTCCGCCCGCTCGCCGTTTTCGACCAGGTGCTCGTAGAAGCCGCGGATGGCCGAGAGCGCCCGGCTGACCGAACGCGGGTTCAAGCCCTGCCGGCGGAGCTCTCGGAGGTGACCGGCCAGGGCCGCGGCATCGGCGGTCAGGAGGTCGGGGCCGGCTTCGATCTTCGGCCGGTCGAGGGCCCGGGCCAGGCGCTCCAGGTCGCGGCGGTAGGCGTCGACGCTGTTCTGGGAGAGCCCGCGCTCGACGGTCAGGCCTTCGAGGTAGCGCTTCAGCACCCGCTTCCAAGGCGGCTCGGGCTTGGCGGGCGGCTCGGACTGGGCGGGCAAGGTCCCTACGCCGCGGGGACGGCCGCGCCGCGGCTCCGGCAGATCTCCAGGAGCTCGATCTCCTCCAAGATCTTGGGCGACTCCTTGGCGCGCTTAAAGATCTCGCGCACGAGGTCCTGCGCCGGCTCGATGCCGCGTTCCTTCAACCAGTAAATGACGTTCGACTCGCCGCTCATCGGCCCCACCTCGATGATCTGGCGGCAGCCGATGAGGCTCGCCGGAACCGAGGAGTAGACCCGGTCGGCCAGCCAGTCGTCGCCCCGCGAACGCGCCTTGATGATCGCCGCCGCGTGCACCCCGGTGCCGGTGCGGAAGGCGTCGCGGCCCACCACCGGGTAGTTGTCAGGGAGCGGCACCCCGGTCTTCTCGGCGACGAAGGTGCAGTACTCCTGGAGCCGCGAGAGGTCGCGGTCGATCCAGCCCAGGAGCTGCATGTTGACGAGCAGGAGGTCGATGGCGCAGTTGCCCACCCGCTCGCCGATCCCCACCGCCGTGCCGTGCAGCCGGTCGGCACCCGCCGCCGCCGCGGCCAGGGCGTTGATCACCGCCAGGCCGCGGTCGCGGTGGCCGTGCCAGTCGACCTTGACGTCCTCCCCCGTCGCGTCCACCACCCCGCGCACGAAGCGGATGACGTTGGCCGCCCCCTCCGGCGTGGCATGGCCCACGGTGTCGGCGACGCAGACCCGGCGCGCCCCGGCCTCGACCGCCACCGTGTAGAGCCGGCGGAGGTCCTCCGGGTTGGCGCGGGTGGTGTCCTCGGTGACGAACATGACCGGCAGGCCGTGCGCGGTGGCGAAGCCGACCGCGTCCTCCGAGAAGCGCAGCATCTTGTCGAGCGTCCAGCCCTCGGCGTACTGGCGGATGGGCGAGGAGCCGATAAAGCAGGAGACCTCGATCGGGATGCCCACCTGCTGCGAGATGTCGATCACCGGCTGGACGTCGGCGCGGACCGTGCGGGCGGCGCAGTTGGGGAAGATGGGCAGGCGCTGCTCGGCGATCTCGCGGGCCAGCCGGAGGACGTCTGCGACGACGTGCGGCCCCGCCCCGGGGAGACCGATGTCGGCCGATTCGATCCCCAAGTCGGCGATCATATGGAGGATGCGAAGCTTGTCCTCGATCCCCGGCGAGACGACGGACGGCGACTGGAGCCCGTCGCGGAGGGTCTCGTCGTCGAGCTCCACCCGTCCCCGCGCGGGTGTCAGGTCCGGGCCGCCGGCGCGGTTCCAGTCGTAGATGAGATCGGTCTCGTTCGGCTGCTGCATGGACATCTCCGCGAGCCCCGCTTTCAAGGGCTCGTCCGAATTATAGGCTGCGGGCGCTTTCAGCCCGTTCACCAGAAAGGTGTCACGACGGAGGCTTAGCGTGCCGTCATCTCACGGGGACCGTACCTGCCACAGAGCGCGCGACAGACCGGGCGAGAAGATCGCCGAGCTCGGAGGTGGTGAGCGTTCCCCCCACGTCGTGCGTGGACTGGCCGCCGCGGAGGCTCTCGGCCACCGCCTCCTCGACGACCGCGGCGGCCTCGGCGTGCCCCAGGGTCTCGAGCATCAGGGCCACCGACAGCACCGCCCCCACCGGGTTGGCCTGGCCGGTGCCGGCGTACTTGGGGGCGGAGCCGTGGACCGGCTCGAACATCGAGGTGCGGCCGGGGTGGAGGTTGGCCGAGCCGGCGACCCCGAGGCCGCCCTGGAGGGCGGCGCCCAAGTCGGTAACGATGTCGCCAAACATGTTGTTGGTGACGATGACCTCGAAGCTCTCCGGCTTCTTGACCATCTGCATGGTGAGCGCGTCGACGAACAGGTGCCGGGCGGAGATCCCCGGGTAGTCCTTGGCCATCTCCCAGAAGCAGCGCTGCCAGAGGTCGTGGGCGTAGCGCATGACGTTCGACTTGTCGCTCATGCAGACGTCTTTCTTGCCGTGCGCCACCGCCCACTCGAAGGCGGCGCGGAGGATCCGCTCGACCCCCTTGCGGGTGTGGATCTCCTCCTGGATCGCGATCTCGTCGGCCGTGCCCTTCTTGAAGTTGCCGCCGCAGCCGACGTAGGCCCCCTCGGTGTTCTCGCGGAAGACGACGAAGTCGATGTCCTTCTCGGTCTTGCCTTTCAACGGACAGAGGCTCGGGTGGTAGAGCTTGACCGGGCGGAAGTTGATGTAGAGGTCGAGCCCGAAGCGGATGCCCAAGAGGATGTCGGCGGCGTGCTTCATGTCCGGCACCCGGGGGTCGCCGAAAGCGCCGATGAAGATCGCCGAGTAGTTATCGCGGAAGTCCTCGAGCGAGCCGGCGGGCATGGTCTCGCCGGTCGTGAGATACCGGTCGGCATCCCAGGGGAAGTGGACGAGCTCCAGGGGGAGGTCGAAACGTAGGGCGATGGCCTCGAGGACCTTGACCGCCTCGACGGTCACGTCCTTGCCAATGCCATCCCCGGGGATGATCGCAATGCGCTGCGGCCTGCGGTCGCGAGGGTCGGTCGGGTCGGTCGGGGCGGTCGGAGTGGGGGGCGCCATGGCGCGGGATGCTAGCACGGGCCGCCCCCCTCCTAGCCCAGATAGGCGTCGACCTCGACCTCGATCAGCATGGCCGGATCGATGAGGGCCTTGACCTCGACCATGGAGGTGACCGGGGGGTGGGCCGCGAAGACCTCCCCGTGGGCCCGCCCGTACTCCTGCCAGCGCGAGACGTCGGTGACGAACATGCGGGTGCGGACGACGTCGGCGGCGCCCGCCCCGAGCTTTCCCAACGCCTCCATGGCGATCTCGATGCAACGCCGCGCCTGGGCGTAGGCGTCGCCGGGGGCGAACACTCCTCCGCCTTCCGCCACCGGGGCGCAGCCGCTCACGTGGACATGGCTCCCCGCCTTGAGCGCCCGGCAGTAGCCGACCCGCGGCTCCCAGGGGGTGCCGGTAAAGACCCGCTCGAAGCTCAGGACAGGCTCCTCAAACGCAACAGGCCTCCTCCTCCCGGGCCGGGAGGGGCGGGGGGATCGCCTCGCGGGCGGCGCTGCGGCTCGCCGCGGCCTGGGGGAGGGGCGGGGCGACCTGCATCTTGGGCACCAGCCCGAAGTCGAAGACGAAGGGGATCTCCGGGCAGAGCCAGGAGGAGTGGAGCGGCGGCCAGGCCGCGCCGTGGGTCAGGGGGAGGAGGCTCGCGAGCAGCCCGAGGTCGAGGATCTCGGCGCGGAGCGGCCAGACCGCGGCCCGCGGGTGGCGCGCCTTCACCCGGTGGAGCTGCCCGTCCTCGACGGCATAGCCGCGCGGGCGCTCCGAGATGTACTGGACCGTCTGCTCCCAGGAGCCGATCCGGGGGCCGTGCCCGACGGCCGGGCTGTCCTGCCAGGCACGGACCTCGAGCGCCTCCCCCCTCTCCACCCGCCACCGCCACTCGCCGTCCCCCGGCCGGGAAGAGGGCCGCGGGAAGCGGAAGCGGGCGCTGGCGGCGGGCTGCTGGGAGACCAGGCGGACCCCGGGGACGACCCAGAGCGGCATCAGCATCGAACGGAAGAGGACCGCGGGGACCCCGTCGCCATCCAGCACGTAGAGCCTTACGTTGCACTGCGGGTAGGAGAGCCGCAGCCGCGGCAGCCCCTGCAGGTGGAGCCCCTCCTGGTGGAAGAGGACGGCCGAGGCGAAGACGTGGTCCTCGCCCTGGAAGGGGTGGAGCTGGTAGCGCAGCGGCGCCGGCGCCGGCGGGAGGGCCGCGACCGGCAGGGCCCAGTTCAAGTAGAGGCAGTCCCGCACCACGCTTTGCAGCATCATCGCTCCACCATAGCGTGGGGGGGCCGGGCGCCGCAAGGCGTTACAATAAGCACCTTCAAGGACCGATCGACAGGATCGACATGGCCGAGCCCATTCGCGCTCCCGAACCCTGGCAGGACCGGCGGCAGCCCGCCCGGCGGCTCGGCTTCCGGTTCCTCTTCTCCTATCTGCTGCTCTACGGCTTCGAGCTCGCCCTGGCCGGGCTCCCCGGGACCGGCTGGCTCCAGGCGCTCTGGCTGGGGATCTGGAAAGTGGCCGTGTCCTGGGTGGGGCGGCACGTCCTCCACCTCGGCGGGGGGGGCCAGGAGATCGCCACCGTGGCGACCGGCAGCGGGGACCGGACCTTCGACTACGTGCAGGTCCTCTCCATGCTGGCCCTGGCGGCACTCGCCGCGCTCGCCTGGACCGCCCTCGACCGGCGGCGGCGGGAGGAGCGGGATCGGCGGCTCTACGAGGGGCTGCGGATCTTCGTGCGCTACACCCTCGCCCTGACGCTCCTCGCCTACGGGATGAGCAACGTCTTCAAGGTGCAGTTCCCCTTCCCCGCCGCCGAGCGCCTGCAGGAACGGATCGGCGACTCGTCGCCGCTCGCCCTGTTCAAGGTCTTCATGGGGTACTCGGCGACCTATACCTTCTCGATCGGCGCTTCCGAGCTGCTGGCGGGGCTCCTCCTGCTCTTCAGGCGCACGACGACCCTCGGCGCCCTGGTGACCCTCGGCATCCTGGTCAACGAGGTGGCGCTCGCCTTCTGCTACGACGTACCGGTGAAGCTCCTCTCCTCGCATCTCCTCTTGATGACCCTCTTCCTCCTCGCGCCCGAGGCCCGGAGGCTCGTCGACGGGATCGTCCTCGACCGGCCCACGCTTCCCGAAGCCGTCGCGCCGCCGTTTTCCGGCTGCTACCGAACCGGCCGGCTGGCGTTGAAGGCGCTGGTCGTCGGCTCTGCCCTGTTGGCGACGACGGAGCGGAACCTGGAGCTCGCGAAGGAGCTGCGGCGCCGGCCACCGCTCGCCGACCCGTCGAAGTACCTCCTCGTCACCCACGGCATCCACGTGATCGAAGACTCCCCCATCAACCGGTGAGCATGGCCCAGCCTCTCGCCCTCCCCGCCGACCCGCGGCCCGAAGAGCCCCTCGCGGCGGCGCCGGCCCCCCCCGGTTCTGGATGGAGCCCGGCGCTCCGGATCGCCTTCCGGTTCGTCTTCTCGTACCTGGTCCTCTTCAACCTCCCGTACGCGCTCGGTTACGTCCCCTGGATCGGGGGGGTCGAGGAGGCGTACTCCGGCCTCTGGCAGACATTCGCCCTCTGGCTGGGCCGGCACGTCTTCCACCTCCGACGGATGCCCGTCGACCCCGATCTCGGCGGCGACACGACGGTCTACTGGCTACGCCTGCTCGCCATCATCGCCGTCGCGATCGCGGCGGGGCTCGCCTGGACGCTCCTCGACCGCCGGCGGACCGAGTACCGGCGGCTCCACGAGGCCTTGCGGCTCCCGGCGCGCTACATCCTGGGCTTTACGATGTTCAACTACGGGATGATCAAGGTCATCCAGTCGCAGTTCATCGTCCTCCACTTCCCCAAGCTGCAAGAGACCTACGGCGAGCTGTCGCCCATGGGGCTCCTGTGGACGTTCATGAGCTATTCGGCCACCTACAACGTCTTCACCGGCGCGGCGGAGGCCGTCGGCGCCATCCTCCTGTTCTTCCGGCGGACGACTCTCCTGGGCGCCTTGATCCTCGTGGCCGTTCTGACCCATGTCGTTTTGATCAACTTCTCCTATGACGTGATCGTCAAGATCTACTCGCTCAACCTGCTCCTCCTCGCCCTCTTCCTCCTCGCCCCCGATCTCCCTCGGCTGGCGGACCTTCTGGTGCGACACCGGCCCACCCAGCCGAGGCAGGTCCCGCCGTGGCGGTTCGACTCGGGATGGGCGAAGGCTGGCCGGCTCACGGTGAAGGCCCTCTTCATCGGTTACTTCCTGTTCACCCTAACCCGGGACCGGCTGGAGATGAAGCGCGGGATCGACCAGCGGAGGGCCGAGCAATGGGAGGTGTTCGCGCTGACCTACAAAGTGGATGAATTCGTCCGGAACGGCAGGCCGGTGCCGCCCTCGCCGGCCGACCCCAGCCGCTGGCAGAGGCTCTACTTCCGCCACGGGACTCTGTCGGTGCGGGTCGGGGAGGGCGATCTGCTCGCCTTCCCCGCCGAGTACAGCGCGGGGAGGACGACCGTGACCGTCTGGAGCCCTGGCCGCAAGACGCGGCTGGGGGTGCTGACCTGCTCCCGGCCGGACGCCTCCCACCTGGTGCTGACCGGGAAGCTGGGAAACGACTCGCTCGCCATCCGAGCCCACAAGCTCGACCTGCACTTCTCTCTGAGAGATCGGGGCTTTCATTGGATCAACGAGGCGCCGGTGGATCGCTGAGGAGCGCTGCGGCTCCGCCTCACGTCCCGAACACGACCTGATACGCCTTGGCCTTGGGCTCGCTGAAGCGCAGGAGCCGCTCGCCCTCCTCCATCAAGGCCGTCCGCGCCGCGCGGGCGACCGGTACGCAGGGGGTGAGCGTGAGGGTCGCCTCGCGCCGGCGCACCTCGACCGCCCAGGTTCCGGCGACGAGGCCGTCGACCAGGAAGGTCGGGAGGATGCGGAGGTTGCCGCGGGCGTAGATCGGCTCCCGGCAGGCATCGGGCACGAGGCGCGCCCGGGCTCGGCCCTTCGAGGTGTAGGCCAGGAGGGTGCTGTCGAAGCTGGGCAGGAAACGGGCCGGCGCCGGGACCTCCGGGTCGGGCCGGGGCGCCTCGGGCAGGTCGTAGAGCACCCGGCGGTCCTCGTCCTCGAAACGGACCAGCTCGGGCGCCAGCCGTTCGAGCGCCGTCCGGACCCGCGGTGTCCCCAGCCCGATCCAACCCGCCACGTCCTCGGCCGCCGCCGGCCCGAACGCCCGCAGGTGACAGCGGATCACCGCGGCGAGGGCCGCCTCGGGTTCCGGCGTGGGAAGGCGGGGCGCGGCGAGGAGGGCCTCCGGCGTCTTCGCTCCCCAGCGGCCATCGGCCGAGGTGCGGACCAGGGAGCTCCAGCGATAGAAGGGGCGCCATTGGTACGACCGTTGCTCCTCGGCCTCCGCCGCGTCCATCGCGCCGGGATGGGCGGCGAGGAAGGCCTCGACGAAGGGGGCGATCTCCTCGCGGCTGCGGGGCTCTGCTTCCATATAGGCCAGGAGATCCGCCCGCAGCCTCGCGGTCTCCGGAGTCAGCTCCGCCTTCGTGCGGCGCCAGTCGTTAGCCCCGGACTCCTCGACGACCGTCGCGTAGTCGGGGTGCTCCCGCGCGCTCACCAGATGGAGCGTGCCGCGCAACAGAATCCCGAGGAGCAGCTCCCGGCGCTCCAGGGTGTGATAGAGGTCCTCCGCGGCGAAGCCGCGCACCCGCGACCAGAGGGCGACGGGGAGCGCCGGCCAGTACTGCGCCTGGAGAGCGCCGATCGCCTCGACCGCCTCGATGGTCGGGAGATCTAGGCGGTCGAGGAGGCCCTGCCGGGCGAGGAGAGCGCGGTTGAGGGCGGGGAGGGTCAGGCGTTGGGTAGGGGTACTCATGGGTGGAAAGAAATCGCCGCGGCTCTGAAGCCATTGATTGCCATCTGTCGCTCCGCAGCTCGCGCTGCCAAGACTCTCTCTTCAGCCAAATGCTTTCCCAGCCGAGCAATCCTCTTCGCCTCTGGCCTCGGGTCGCGTTCCAAGTTTGTGAATGCCTGCACCCAGCGGCTCCAGTGCTCGACCCCTGCCCCGAAGAAGGTATGCCGGCCCTCGAAAGCTGCCTCTGCAAGGATCTCGACTTCGTAACATGCTTCGAGAGCGCAGAGGGCCAACTCAATCCAGGTCTCGTCCGGGACTCGCTCCAATGGCTCCAAGTGGAGGGGCCGTAAGGGCTCCGACGAGAGGAGTGCGCCATAAATCTCGATGTCTTGCCCCACGAGGAGCGTGACGAGCCCGTACGGAGCCTTTCCATCCAGTGCTTTCAAAACCTGGAGCCGCTGTCGGCGATCGAGAGCTGCCACCACCCTCCCGATTGGCTCCTCTGCCGAGACTTGGCGAAGCCCTTTCTCTGAGAGTTGACCCAAGAGCCACTCCAGGGCCAGTTCCGGATCTCCGGCGAGGATGACGCCCAACCAATACTGGAGACTCTGTATCCCTGGTGTCGCTGCGTGGTCCTCCGTCTGTGCTCGGACGAGGGCGGCTCGCCAGTCCGAGCGGATCTCCTCTCTTACCTCCCCTCTCGGCAACGCGCACCACTCGCCGACCGCCGCGGCGAGAGCCGTTGTCCAATGAGAGTGGTGAAGGATTTTCCTCAAGGTCGGGATTGGCACCCTACCTCGCTGGCAGAGAGTGTTAACGATCTGCGGAAGCTCTTCTGCCTGCTGGAGCGCCCGAGTCAAAAGATCTTCCGAGGGTACCTGTGATTTCAGGATTAGCTCAGTTGCGAGCCACCGATAGGGCTCGAGCACCAGGCACCGAGCCATGAGATCCTCTCTGTGTGTCGTCGCCTCCATGAGGAAGGCGCGCAGCATATCGGCCGTAGTTTGCTCGGCCAGGAACGCGGCTGCCCAGACCTCCGGGCCCTCCACTGTTTCTGCGATCTCTTTGCACACGACCGGAGCCAGTGACCCCCGGCGACCGATCCTCAGACCCTCCGCCTCGTATCGTACTAGCTCCCTTGCCACCTCGCCAGGGTTGCGGCTGGCCCATTCGCGGCCGAGAGATCTGGCGGCAGAGTTGCGCTCCTCCTCCCATGTCGAGAACTCCTCCAGACTTGGAGCCTCCCCCGGGTACAAGATCTCGAATGTCGCGTCGGCTTCGAGGGATAGATCGATCCCAAAGCGGCCTGCCAGCTCCTTGAAGCCCGCACTCAGGCCCGGGCTCTGTTGCGCCAGCTGAGCGAGATCGCGCAGCATCTTCGCTGCAAATGCCCGCATGACCCCTTTCTCGTTCTCAAGAATTGTGGAGTCTTGGCTTACCTTCTTGGGGGGCATCCACTCCCACAACATGTGCGTGAAGTGAGGCCAGGCTTCCCGATCGATCTCAGTAATGGTATCCCGAACCTCGTCCCAGAGAGCGGCGATCCCGGAGAAACAATCAGCGGGGATTCGACCAACCCATAGGTTTAGCGCTAAACCGCCGGGATCGATAGTGGTTTCTTCAAGGGCTGGAGATAGGGCAATACACAGGCCATGGAAACCGACGGAAGACTTGCTTCCCTCCAGCAAGAATTGTTTCGCAGCTCGGGCCAGGAGGAGGCGTCGGCCAAGGATCTGATCTGAGGCCCCAAACTCACCGGCCCACTCGGAGAGGATCGGCATCGGATGCATGCCCCAGGCGTTAGTCGTCCTAGTCTCATCGGCTGCCCGCTCTAGAAGTCGTGGTACTGTCGCTCCAGGATGCACTTTGAGCGCAGCTCTCGCGATGTCGCAGAGGTCTCCCGGATAATGATCCAACACCCACCGGCCGAACTCCGGGCTAAGTGTCGCGGCGCCCTCCCAAGATCGCAACGAGCCGGTATCTTGAATGAGCTCGCAGAGCTCTCCATCCGGAATCGCCGCCCCACGATCTTTGGCTGCGACCAGCGCTTCAACGGCGCTCGCCCGGCTCGGCGCACGGTCGAGGAGCTCGCGATAGGGCAGACCCGGTCGGTCCTCCGAAAAGAAGACCGAGCGCAGTAAAGCCCATCGTAGCTGCCGGGGCCAAACAGCCAGGACACCCCTATCCACCTGCGAGAGCACCCCTCCCACTGCGAGCCCCGAGGTGAGCT
>JAXDLD010000037.1:0-7222 GCA_034666805.1 Acidobacteriota bacterium | reverse complement strand
CCAAGCGGGGCCGGGTGCAGGTGCAGCTCGAACGCGTCAACTCGCATCTCGAAATCACCGTGAGCGACACCGGCCCGGGGATCGACGAGGAGTTCCTGCCCTTCGTCTTCGACCGCTTCCGCCAGGCCGACAGCTCGAGCAGCAAGAAATATGGCGGCCTGGGACTGGGGCTCGCCATCGTGCGACACATCGTCGAGCTCCATGGCGGGACGGTCGAGGCGGGCAACCGCAAGGATGGGGAGGGAGCCACCTTTTCGGTGAAGCTGCCGATCATGGTGGTGCGCAAGCCGCTGGCGCCCGCGGCCGCGGAGTCCCCGCGCGTGCACCCGGCGGTCAATGGGCGGGTGTCTTTCGACTGCCCACCGGCGCTCGACGGCATCCGGGTGCTGGCGGTCGACGACGAGGCGGATGCCCGCAACCTGCTCGCCGCCGTGCTGGAGCAGTGCGGGGCCGTCGTCCGCACCTGCGGCTCGGTCGCCGAGGCGCTCGTCGTCGTCGAAGAGTGGAAGCCGGAGGTCCTGATCTCCGACATCGGGATGCCGGGAGAAGACGGGTACGTCATGATCCGCAAGCTGCGGTTGTTGGAGAGCGAGAGCGGCCGCCGGATTCCGGCCGTGGCCCTGACGGCCTACGCCAGGGTGGAAGACCGCCTGCAGGCGCTCTCGGCCGGGTACAACATGCATGTGCCCAAGCCGGTCGAGCCCGCCGAGCTGGCCGTGGTCATCGCCAGTCTGATCTCCCCGAGTAAGAAATCCTGAGCGGAAGCTCGCCGTCAGCCGGACGTCGGGCGAGCCCGGGCGCTGGTGAGGCGGCGGGCGAAGACCGCCGCGGTCAGCCGGTCGATCCTGCCGCCGTCGAAGATCCGGTCGTCCAGGTCGTCGTCCCGGCCGGTCAGGCTTTCGAGGAGCGGCCGGACGTCGGCCGGCAGGTCGGGGCCGGGGAGCGGCGCCGCCACCAGCCGGTCGAGGATCTCCTGGCAGGCCTGGTCGTCGTGCTCCTGGAGCTCCTGGCGCTTGGAGATCTCGGCTAAGAGAGCGGCGCAGGCGGAGAGGTCCTCCCAGAGCCGCTCGCCGCCCTCGCGGTCGAGGCCGGGACCGCCCCAGCGCAGGATGCGTTCGAGGAGCCGCCGGAGCTGGACGCGGTCGCTGATCCGGAGGTCTCTGTAGACCGGCAGGTCGAAGAGGTGGGCGATGCTGGTCGCCGCCCCCTGCAGGCGATCGGAGATGTCCGGCAGCCTGCCGACCTGGCGGAGCTGGCGGCGGAAGCCGGCATAGGCCCGGCGGGCGGCGAGGGACGAAGCCAGCTCGTCGTTGAAGCCCAAGACCGGCGCGATCCCCTCGGCGCGGGTGATGACGGTCTCCAGGGCGGCCAGGGCCTTCTGGATCTGGCGCAGGCAGCTCCCGGCGGCGGCGATGATCCGCCAGGAGTCGGCCTCGGCCGGGAGGCGGGTGAGGCTCGCCATCTTCTGGCGCAATTCGAGCCGGGCGATGAAGGCGAGGTCGGCGATCCGCTCCCCGTGCGTCTCGTCGAGCAGGAGCTCGTCGACTTCGCGCCTGAAGTTCCCGCCTTCGCCGCTCGCCCCGGGGTTTTCCGTCTCCTCGTCGCTCCCGTAGGTGTCGAGGATGCCGTCGAAGAAGGCGAGCCCGTCTTCGAGCAGCTCGCCGACGACGGGCATCAGCTCGGCGCGCAGCTCCGAGGCCTCCGCCCGCTCGTAGTGGGCGATGTCGACCGCCCCGGCGCTCAGGGAGAGCCGCACGATCTTCTCGAGCAGGGGAGCGGTGCTCCGGCGGGCCGGTCCCCGGCCAGGGTCGGGCCCGCCGGCCCCGCCACCCCCGGGTCCGGAGGCGGTTCGCTGTGCCATGCGCAGGGATTCTTTCACGTCTGCCCGCTCGGGAGAGCTGGTACGCCTCGTGCAATCAGTTCAGATGTCCGCGCTGCACCTACATAAAGGAGAGCTCCATGTCCATCCTCGCCTGGATCGTCCTCGGTCTCATCTCCGGCTTTATCGCCAGCAAGATCGTCAACAAGACGGGGGAGGGTCTCCTCCTCGACATCGTCCTCGGCATCGTCGGCGCCGTCGTCGGCGGCTGGCTGTTCAGCCTCGTCGGGCACAGCGGAGTCACCGGCCTCAACATCTACAGCTTCATCGTGGCGATCATCGGCGCCATCGTCGTGCTCCTCGTCTATCACGCCATCCGGCGCGCCTGATCCGAGGCGTGTTACGATCGCTACGGGTGGTCGAGGGGTGAAGGGGCCGCGAGGCTCGTGCCAAGAACCCATGGACGACGGACAAAGTAGAAGCTCTACCGGCTCTGGTGCTTTGCATGCATCGGCAGCCCTCGGCGCACCAGCGCCGCGGGGCCGGCGCCGGCTCCTTCCCCGGCACGCCTGACGGCGTGCCGGCAAGCCGCCTGCCGCCCCGGAGAGAGGAGGCAGGCGGTGCTCTTCCTGACATCGATCGTCGACCTGCCGGTCGAGGGCAAGAGCGGCGACCAGCTCGGCCGCCTCTCGGACCTGATCGTGCACATGACGGGCAAAGAGCCCTATCCCACGATCACCGGCCTCGTCGTGCGCGACCGCCGCCGGCGCTTCTTCGTGCCGGCCGCCATCCTGCAGTCGATCGACGGCAAGGCGAAGCTCGCCTCCTCGACCGTCGACCTGCAGCCGTTCTCGCGCCGCAACGGCGAGGTGCTCCTGCGCCAGGACGTCCTCGACCATCAGCTGATCGACATCACCGGCCGGCGGATCGTCCGGGTCAACGACGTGCAGCTCACCCGGGTCGACGGCGTCTACCGGGTCGTCGGGGTCGACATCAGCCCCCAGGCCTTGCTCCGCCGGCTGGGGCCGCGGGCGCTCGCCGGCCGCGTCGTCGGGCGCCAGGTGATCGACTGGGCCGAGGTCCAGTACCTGGCGAGCGCCGCGCCGGTCCAGCTCAAGGTCTCCTACGATCGCCTGGCCGACCTCCACCCGGTCGACTTGGCGCGGATCGTCGACGCCCTCTCCTACCGTGAGAGCGCGGAGATCGTCGCCGCCCTCGACGAGGAGACCGCCGCCGAGGCCCTGGAGGAGGTGAGCGACGCCCGCCTCGCGGACCTGCTCGAGGGGATGGACCAGGAGCGCGCCGCCGACATCCTGGAGGAGATGACCCCGGCCGCCGCCGCCGACGCCCTGGAGGACCTGGAGGACGACGTCGCCGAGCAGCTCCTGGCGAAGATGGAGCCGGAGGAGGCCGCCGACGTCCAGACCCTCCTCTCCTATGACGAGGACAGCGCCGGCCGCATCATGACGACCGACTGCGTGCGGGTCCCCGCCGACGCCACGGTGGGGGACGCCCTGGCGGTCATCCGCGGGCTCGAGGAGGTGCCGGACCCGCTCCTCGCGGTCTATGCCATGGCCCCCGACGACCCCGACCGGTTGCAGGGCATCGTCCGCCTGCGCAACCTGATCCTCGCCGCCCCGGCGACCGCGCTCGCGGAGGTGATGGACGGCGACGTGCCGACCGTCCACCCCGAGGACCGCGCCGAGGAGGCCGCCCGGGTCCTCGCCGAGTACAACCTGCTCGCGGTGCCGGTGCTCGACGCGGCGGGCCGGCTCCTGGGGGTCATCACGGTCGACGACGCCCTGGCCGAGCTGCTGCCCGAGATCTGGCACCGCCGCCGCGGACCGCGCGCGTTCGCCGCCTAAAACGCCGGGAAGGGAGAGCGGATGAAAGACCAGGCGACCGGGCGGCTCGAACCGGCGGCGCGCCCCGCCCGGGTGCGGTCGCGCCTGCGCCGGCTGCTCCCCTACTTCATGGCGCTCGGGCCCGGCCTCTTGGCGGCGAGCGCGGGCAACGACGCCGGCGGCATCGCCACCTACGCCTCGGCGGGCGCCGCCTACGGCTACGGCCTGCTGTGGGCCATGGTGCTCGTCACCCTCTTCGTCGGCGTGGTCCAGGAGATGAGCGCCCGCATGGGAGCGGTGACCGGCAAGGGCTTCTCCGACCTCGTGCGGGAGAGCTTCTCGCTCCGCACGACGGCCTTCATCCTCGTTACGCTCCTGGTCGCCAACGCCGGCATCATCTTCTCGGAGTTCATCGGCATCGCCGCCGCCTCCGAGCTCTTCGGGGTCAGCCGCTACATCTCGGTGCCGCTCGCCGCCGGGCTCGTCTGGCTGCTCATCGTGCGCGGCTCCTACGAGCGGGTGGAGAAGATCTTCCTCGTCCTCTCGCTCGCCTTCTTAGCCTACGTCGGCGCCGCCATCCTCGCCCATCCCGACTGGCACCAGGTGCTGGTCGAGACCGTCCACCCCCACCTGCGGATGGACGCCGGCTACCTCTCGCTCCTGATCGCGCTCATCGGCACGACGATCTCTCCGTACATGCAGCTCTACGTGCAGTCGTCGGTGGTCGAGAAGGGGGTGACGCCCGACGAGTACCGCTACACCCGCTTCGACGTCATCGCCGGTACGGTCTTCGCCGGCGTGGTCGCGGTGTTCATCATCGTCGCCACGGCGGCGACCCTCTTCCCGCGCGGCCTGCACGTCAACTCGGCGGCGGATGCGGCGCGCGCCCTGGAGCCCGTCGCCGGACCCTACGCCCGGCTGCTCTTCGCCCTCGGTCTCCTCGGGGCGTCGCTCCTCGCCGCCGGGGTGCTGCCGCTCGCCACGACCTACATGATGAGCGAGGCCCTGGGCTTCGAGCGCGGGGTGTCGCGCACCTGGTCGGAGGCACCGGTCTTCATGGGGATGTTCACCGGCTTGATCGTCTTAGGCGCCGGGGTGGCCCTGGTGCCCGGCCTGCCGCTCATCCAGGTGCTGGTCGGGGTCTACGTCCTGAACGGCGTGCTGCTGCCGATCGAGCTCTTCGCCATGCTGCGCCTGGTCAACGACCGCGAGCTGATGGGCAGCCACGTCAACGGGCCGGTCTACAACCTCGTCGCCTGGGGGATCGCCCTCCTCGTCAGCCTGCTCTCGCTCGCCCTCTTAGTCCAGACGGTCCTCGGCTGGTTCGGGGTCGGCCGGACCTAAAAGAGCTCAAAAGAAAAGGCCCCGCTGCGAGCGGGGCCGAATCTGCTATGCGCTGCAGGCTCTTCGGCGATCTCGATCAGGCGATCTCGATTTTCTTGGGGCGCGCCTCGGCGGCCTTGGGGATCGTGATCGTCAAGAGGCCGTTATCGAACTTCGCCTGGACCTGGTCCTGGGAGACCCGGTTGGGCAGGGTGAAGGAGCGGGCGAACGCCCCGTAGGCGCGCTCGATCCGGTGGTACTGCTCCTTGTTGACGTCCTTCTCGAACTTCCGCTCGCCCTTCAAGGTGAGCAGGTTGTTCTCGACGGTGATCTCGACGTCCTCCTTCTTGACCCCCGGCAGCTCGGCGGTCACCTGGTAGGACGCCTCGTTCTCCAGGATGTCGACCCGCGGTGCCCAGGCCCGGCCGACCGTCTCGTTCTCCTCGGCGTCGCCGCTGAAGAGGGGCGCGAAGGCGCGGTTGAAGGCCTCGAAGGCGGTGACGGGGCTGTAGGTGCTGCGACGATTCAGGGAAGTGCCGTTCATGACCATTCCTCCTTTAGATCTCGGTGTTGATGAATCCAAGGGGCCCCGGGTCCGTCCCCGGCTCGCCCCTTCTGCTCCTATCAACCTTGAGTCCATCTCGCTTATTCCCAGCCACGAGGAGATGTTAGCCGAGATGGCTCATGTCGTCAACACCCTTAGTGTCGACAGCTAAGATCTGCGGGAGAAGCGGGACGGCTCTAGGTGGGATCCATCATCTCCTCGAGATCTTCGGGGAGGATGAACTGTTCCGGATCGTCGTTGCCGCAGGCCGTGCAGATGATTTCGATGAGCTTCTCGCCCACCCATTCGAAGACGTAGCAGGGGGTCTCGCAGTCGAGACAGATCAGGTACTCGGGAGCCGCCATGACTTCCCTCCCTCAAGTTGAGAATGGATGACGGGATTCTAGGTCAAGTCGGCCAAGCCGGGAGACGTGGCGCGGCGGAAGTCCTGGATCGCGGCGACCAGCCGGTCGGGGCGCTCCCAGTGGACGGCGTGGCCGCAGCCCGGGATCACCGTCAGGGTGGCATGCGGGAGGGCCCGCGCCATGGCCTCGGCCGTCGGCAGGGGGAAGAGGCCGTCCCTCTCTCCCCAGATGAGCGCCGCCGGCATGGCGAGCCGCGCCAGGTCGGCATCGTCGAAGGCGTCCCGTGCCTCGGTGCCGCTCAGGATGGACTTCACCCCGGGCGAGGTGTAGGCCGCGAGGAAGGCCGCCTTCGAATGGCGGAGGACCCAGGGGGCGCGGACGAAGAGGGCCTGGTACAGGCGCTCGACCCCGGCGATGTCCGCGAGCTTGACCAGCTCCTGCACGCGGTCCCAGTCCTGGTGGAGGTAGCCGCCGGCGTCGATCAGCACCAGCCGGGAGACGAGGTCGGGGCGGGCGAGGGCGAGCCGCACCGCCATCCAGCCGCCGAGGGAGAGGCCGCAGACGGTCACCGGCCGGCCGTCGAGCTCCGCCTCGAGGAGCTGCGCCATGGCCGCGGCCCCCTCGCGGATGCTCAAGCCTCCGCCTGGGGCCCGGGTGCCGCCCAGGGCCGAGAGCTCGGGGACGACGAGGCGGCACTCGCGGCGGAGAGCCGCCATCACCGGGATCCAGCTTGACCCCACCGACCCCAGCCCATGGAGAAGGATCCAGGGCTCCCCCCCGCGCGGCCCGAGGACGGTGTAGGCGAGCGACACCGATCCCGTCAGCCCTCCCAGGCGGAGCCGCCGCCGCCGCGCTCCTATCGAGATCAGGAAGAGGACTGTGGTCAGGGTGAAGGCGTAGAGCAGCATGCCGGCGGGAGGATAGCAGCGTTGACCGGGCCCGTAACCCATGCTATGGTCTCCCGTCCACGCGTTTTTGACGCCGACGGTTGAGGAGCGTTTATGTACGCAGTGATCCAGAGTGGTGGCAAACAATACCGGGTAACCCCGGGAGACGTGCTCGACATCGAGCTCCTGCCCGGCCGGGAGGGGGAGGCGATCCGTTTCGACCGCGTCCTCATGGTCGGTGGCAATGCTGAGAACGCCGGATTCCAGGTGGGCAATCCCGTGATCGCGGGCGCGCTGGTCAACGCCTCCCTGGTCCGCGAGCTCCGCGGTCCCAAGATCCGGGTGTTCAAGAAAAAGAAGCGCAAGCAGTACCGGCGGACGAACGGCCACCGGCAGGACCTCCTCCGGGTGCGCATCGACGACATCCACCTGCCGTCCAG
>JAXDLD010000036.1:0-5250 GCA_034666805.1 Acidobacteriota bacterium | reverse complement strand
TCCAGGTCCGCCGCCTCGGCGACCATGGCGGCCAGGCGCGGCTCGTGGTCGCGCACCAGGTAGGACGAGGCGCGCTTCTTGAGCGACTTCGACTTGCCGACGTAGAGGACCTTCCCTAAGGCATCCTTGAAGATATAGATGCCCGGGCGGTCGGGAAGGTCGCGGATGCGCTGGACGAGGAGGTCGGCGTACGGCATGGGTCTTAAAGATATACGAGAGTTGGCGGGGATCGGGCGGCTCTTCCAGAGCCCTTAGAGGAAAACGCAAACTCCGGCCCGGGCATTCTCGGTCGGGGTCTACGCGGCTTCTCGCGATCCCGAGAGAGGTGGAACGGTTCTTCCCGGTGCCTGTACGTGCCCTGCCGAGGTTCGCAGGTCGAGCTTCAGCCTCCCTCTCTCGACCACATGCTCGCGCGTCGAGTCGGTCACCCGGATGTTGCCGTGCACGAGACGGACGCCGATGCGCTCGAGCTCGCCCACCGGCACGCGAGCCAGGGCGACCCCGTCCAAGTCCGTGAACCAGCCGTGTTGCTCGATGCGGTAGCGCAGCGTCGGGACCGGCTGGAGGTCGAAGTCGACGTGCGTGTCGAGCCGGCTCGTCGGCAGGCCAAAACCGTGCAGCTCGCCGGTGACCGACAGCTCTGTTGCCGGCGCATCGACGACCACGATCTCGACGTTCGCCGTTCGCGCGGTGATTTCAAAGGCTCGCGGTGCACGCGGCAACGAGGAGAGCGGGATATTCGCCGTGAGCGCGGTGCCGTGAGGGGTCGCGAACAGGGCGAGGAGCACGCCCGCTCCGCCGAGCGCCGCGGCCGCCGCGGCCAGGTGGTGCCGGCGCGCGGCCGGTGCGGCGGCCGGGGTGCCGGCGCTCGCGGCTTCAGACTCGCGGAGATCGTGGACCGGAAGGCGCAGCACGTCATAATAAAGCACGTGCGCCACTCCCAGCGCGAGCAGCGCCGACCAGATCACGTCTGACAGGAAGTGCCCACCCGCGGCCATGCGGCCCAACCCCAGCGCGAAGCCAGCAACCAGGCCGACCGCGAGCGATGCCCGGGCCCAGGCCGGACGACGCCGCTTCCACACCCACCAGCCGGCGGCGTAGAGAAATCCCACCGAACAGTGGCCGCACGGAAACGACGCGCCGCCTTCGCCGCGCGGCAGGGGAGCTGGCCGGTAGTGCAAGGGCCCACCGAATTCCACGACGTCGCGCGGCCGCGGGCGATCCCAATGATCCTTGAAGACCAGGTTGACGAGGAGGCCGGGGCCGACCGCGACACTGAGCAGCAGGAAGGTGCCGTGCCGGCGCCACACACCCCGGCCCTGCGCGAGCCCCAGGGCCAGCGCGGCGAGGCCGGCGATCACCAGGGACGCCGTGATCCAGGGCGCCAGACGATAGAGCACGGACCACGGGAGCTCCTTGGCGAGCGGCCAGCGATCCAGGGCGCCGGAGCGGTAGAACGGCCGGGCCGCCACGATGTCCAGGGGCGTTGCGGCAAAGGCGATGGTGACTGCGACGGCCAGCCCAGAGAGCCAGGCGATCTCGCGCCGCCTGTCGCGGCGCGTCGCATCGGCGGTGATGGAGGAGGACGCCATGGCTCTCCGGTGGAGAGACCTACCCCGCGTAGATCTGCACTTCCCGCAGCTCGCGGAGCTTGTCGCGGAGCGCCGCGGCCTCCTCGAACTCCAGGCGCTTGGCGGCGGCCTTCATCTCCTTCTCGACTCTGGAGATGCGCTCGGCGAGCGGCACGTTGACGTTGTCGACCTCGTCCAGCAGGTGCGGCGAGCCGGAGACGAAGTAGTCGAGGTTCGCCATCTGGACGAGCGGATTGTGGATGTCCTTCAAAATCGACGTCGGCTCGATCCCGTTCTCCTGGTTGTATTTCGCTTGCCGGACCCGGCGGCGCTCGGTCTCGCTCATCGCCCGCTTCATCGAGTCGGTCACCCGGTCGGCGTAGAAGAGGGCCCGGCCGTTCAGGTGCCGGGCGGCGCGGCCGGAGGTCTGGATGAGCGAGGTCTCGCTCCGCAGAAAGCCCTCCTTGTCCGCGTCGAGGATCGCCACGAGCGAGACCTCGGGGAGGTCGAGCCCCTCGCGCAGAAGGTTGATCCCGACCAGGACGTCGAACTCGCCCCGCCTAAGCGCGGTGACGATCTCCACCCGCTCCAGGGTCTCGATGTCGCTGTGCAGGTAACGCACCTTGATCCCGAGCTCGGAGAGATACTGGGTCAGCTCCTCGGCCATCCGCTTGGTAAGCGTCGTCACCAGTACCCGCTCTTTCCGCGCGATGACCTTCCGCACCTCTCCTACCAGGTCGTCCACCTGCCCCTGGGCCGGCCGGACCTCGATCACCGGGTCGATCAGGCCGGTCGGGCGGATCACCTGCTCGACGATCACCCCGCCGGTCCGCTGCAGCTCCCAGGGGGCCGGGGTGGCGGAGACGTAGATGCGCTGGCCCATCCGGGCGTCGAACTCCTCGAAGTTGAGCGGCCGGTTGTCGAGCGCCGAGGGGAGCCGGAAGCCGAAGTCGACCAGGGTCGTCTTGCGCGAGCGGTCGCCGTGGTACATGCCGCGCACCTGGGGGATCGTCTGATGGCTTTCGTCGACGACTAAGAGGAAGTCGTCGGGGAAGTAGTCGAAGAGGGTGGGCGGCGGCTCTCCCGGGGCCCGGCCGGAGAGGTGGCGCGAGTAGTTCTCGATCCCGTGGCAGTAGCCGATCTCCTTCAACATCTCGAGGTCGAAGCGGGTGCGCTGCTCCAGGCGCTGGCGCTCCAGGAGCTTGCCCTCCGCCTCCAGCACGGCCAGACGGTCGACCAGCTCGAGCTTGATCCCCTCGATCGCACTCTCCATCTTGTCCTTGGGGGTCACGTAGTGGGTCTTGGGATAGACCGCGATCTTCTCGATCTCTTCGTAGACGTCGCCGCGGAGGACGTCGAAGCGGCTGATCCGCTCGATCTCGTCGCCGAAGTACTCGACCCGTATCCCCACCTCTTCATAGGCCGGCAGGATCTCCAGGGTGTCGCCGCGCACCCGGAAGCTCCCGTGGAAGAGGTCGAGCTGGGTGCGCTGGTACTGCATGTCGACCAGCCGGCGGAGGGCCTTGTCGAGCCCCTCGGAGTCGCCGCGGGCGAAGAACTGCAGCATGCCGAAGAACGCCTCGGGCGAGCCCAGGCCGTAGATGCAGGAGACCGAGGCGACGATCAGGCAGTCGCGGCGCTCGAAGAGCGACTTCGTGGCGCGCAGGCGGAGCCGGTCGATCTCCTCGTTGATCGAGGTCTCCTTCTCGATGTAGGTGTCGGACGCCGGGACGTAGGCCTCGGGCTGGTAGTAGTCGTAGTAGGAGACGAAGTACTCGACCGAGTTGTGGGGGAAGAAGCTCCTGAACTCCTGAAAAAGCTGGGCGGCGAGGATCTTGTTGTGCGAGAGAACGAGGGTCGGCCGGTTGACCTCCTCGATCATCTTGGCGATGGAGAAGGTCTTCCCCGAGCCGGTGACGCCCAAGAGCACCTGCTCCTTGTCGCCGCGGCGGATGCCCGCCACGAGTTGCTCGATGGCGGCCGGTTGATCCCCCTGCGGGGTGAAGCGCGAGACGAGCTCGAAACCTGACATAGCCCGATTGTAAACCGGCGGAGAGCCGGCTTTGTTCCCGCCTCGCTTACGGCGCTTGCCTCAAGGCGGCGGCAGGGAGTCGGCGGCCCGGCAGCCCACCCCGGCGCAGGTCGAGAGCACCTTCAGCCGTTGCGCGAGACGCGCCTGGCGGGCGGGGTCCAGGTGGGCGGCCAGGTTCTGGAGCTCGTAGGGGTCGGCCGCCAGGTCGTAGTACTCGCGCTCGCCATTCTGCAGCTCGACATACTTGAAGCCGCGGGTGCGGAGCGCGATCAAGGGGCTCGATTGGAAGACCCCCGCGCGGGGCGAGACGCCGTCCTCGGGCGGCTCCAGGACCCCGGCGTGGCCGGTGCGCGGTCCGGTCGTGGCGCCTTCGGACTCCCCAGTGGGCGGGAGCTGCGGCTGCTCGACGAGGATCGCCTGCCGCCAGGTTCCGGGGGCGGGCGGACCGGGGCTCTTCCACAGGGGCACGAGGGAGCGGCCGTCGGGCGGGGTGAGGAGGACCGCCCCGGTGAGTTGGGCGAAGGTGGGGGCCAAGTCGACGGTCGAGGCCAGCTCGTCGATCACCCGCCCGGCCGGCACCCCCGGCCCGCGGATGATCAAGGGCACCCGGATGTCCTCCTCGTAGGCCGTGTACTTGCTCGCCAGGAGCCGGTGCTGGCCCATGTGGAAGCCGTTGTCGGAAGTGAAGACGATGTAGGTGTTGTCGAGCTGATTCGTGGCGGTCAGGGTCTCGACGATCTTGGCCACGAGGTCGTCCACCGCCTGGAGCGATTGCAGGCGCAGGCGGTAGAGGTCGTCCAGGTAGGCGATGTCGTCGGCGTTGAGCGGCGGCAGGTCGCGGATCTGGCTCGGCTTGTCGCTCACGTCCGCCTCGTTGAAGGAGGGGGTGCGCGGCACGCGGGCGTTCTTGAACAGGTTGGCGTGCCGGGGGGCCGGGGTCGCCGGCTTGTGCGGGGCGTAGGGGGCGACGTAGAGGAAGAAAGGCTGCGGGAGATCCTTGCTGTCGCGGAGGAAGTGGTTCGAGCGCGCCCGGAGGACGTCGGTCAGGTAGTCGGTGGGCGCCTCGCCGAACTCGGCGAGCGTCCCGCGGTCGTTCATCTCGTAGTTGAACTGCCCGTAGGCGTCGTCGTTCGAGGGCGAGTGCCACTCGGTCCAGCCGGGCGGGATGTAGGTGCGGTCGGCGGCGTCGGGATAGCCGTTCATGTACTTGCCGGCGAGCGCCGTGCGGTAGCCGGCCGCCTGGAGGGCGGGGGCGAAGGTCATCCGCTCGTGGCCGAGGGAGCGGAAGCGGTCGAAGCCGCCGTCCGGCGGGTCGTTGGTGAAGATCCCATGGTTGTGGGGGTACTGGCCAAGGAGGATCGTGGCCCGCGATGGGCAGCAGAGGGAGAGCGGGACGAAGAAGTGCGAGAAGGTCGTCCCCCGGTCGGCCAGGAGGGCCTTCACCCTGGGCATGAAATCGAGGCTCTGGAGCTGGAGATCGAGGTCGTCGGTCAGGATGAAGACGATGTTGGGCCGCCGCGCGGGAGGGCCGGGTGTACCGCGGTAGCCGGGGTCGTCCTGGGCGGCCTTTCCTGGGGCGCCCGACGCGCCAACGACCCGGCGCGCCCCGAGCACCCCGAGCCCTCCACATGCCAGGGCGAGAAAGAG